>DASWOZ010000170.1:0-5508 GCA_036398535.1 Mucilaginibacter sp.
CAATACGACCCAACTATCTGAGCAGGATTTGAAAAGAGCCATAACTGCACAATATATTACCGCCTACGGCAGCCTGCAGCAATTAAAATTTAGCCGTGAAATTGTTGCCCTATTAAGTAAAGAGGAAAACCTGTTAAAGCAGTTAACCCGCAGTAATGTATATAAACAAAGTGATTACCTTACTTTTTTGGTTACACTTAAACAGCAGCAATTACTGGTATTGCAGGCAAGATCGCAATATAAAAATGATTATACTACGTTAAACTATTTGGCCGGAATAGCGGATACCAGCATGGTTGAACTAACTGACCCAGGCATACAACGTACCCTGTCTGCTGATTTAAGCAGCAGTATATTTTTCACCAAATATAAATTGGATAGCCTGCGGTTGCTCAATAACCGTAAGCTGCTTGATTTGAGCTACAGGCCGAAAACAAATGTATTTGCTGACGGTGGTTACAATAGCGATTTTAGCTATCAGCCATACAGAAATTTTGGCGCCAGCTTTGGCTTTAGCGTATCCATACCCATTTTTGATGGCGGGCAACGCAAACTCGGCTATCGAAAATTAACGCTGGAAGAAGATACCCGCAGGTATTATAAATCATTTTTTGACACACAATATCATCAGCAGATCGCGCAACTAAATCAGCAGATCAGTGAAAATGAAAACCTGATCGGCCAGATAAACGACCAGCTAAAATATACCGAAAGCCTGATAAAGGTAGATACACAACTTTTGCAAACCGGCGATTTAAAAGTAGCCGACCTTGTACTGGCGGTTAATAATTACCTGGCCGTTAAAAACCTGCTTACCCAAACTACCATCAGCAGGCTGCAACTCATTAATCAGTTAAATTACTGGAACAAATAACCTATGAAGAATCCTATCATACCTTATTTACGCGCCACCTCCTTTTATTTTATTTTAGGGATAGCCTTATTATTAGCTTCATGTAAAGGCGGTACCGATACAGCCGCCGCCGATGATGAAGGCGCAGGCGCTAAAGCACAAACTCCGGTTACGGTAACTTCTGTAAATGACAGTTCGATGGTTGACTATATTGACCTGAATGCGACTTCATCATTCCTGCAAAAAAGCTATGTAAAGGCTAATGCTAACGGTTACATACAAAGGGTAAACGCGCAACTGGGGCATTTTGTGAATAATGGCGACGTATTGTTTACCGTAAAAACAAAGGAGGCGCAAAGCATTGGCAACAGCATTAATATTTTAGATACCACCTTTAAATTTTCGGGCGAAAACAAAATTAAAGCCAGCCAACATGGTTACATTACACAGCTAAGCCACCAAACAGGCGATTATGTGCAGGATGGCGAGCAGTTGGCTATCATCAGCGACTGGTCAAGCTTTGTATTTTTATTGCAGCTGCCCTATGAACTGCGTGCCTACGTTAATGACGGCCAGGATGTGCAGCTTACCCTGCCCGATGGTACGAAAATAACCGGCAGGGCTACCTCGTCCATGCCATCGGTTGATACCGTTTCGCAAACGCAAAGCATTGTTATTAAGGTAAACAGTAATAAGCCCATACCAGAAAATTTAGTGGCAAAGGCCCGCATTGTTAAATCGGCTAAAAACAATACGGCCTCCCTGCCAAAATCGGCCATCCTTTCTAACGAAACACAAACCGAATTTTGGGTAATGAAACTGATTGATGCGACAACCGCCATAAAGGTCCCGGTTAAAAAAGGTATTGAGGCGGGTGACCGGGTAGAAATCCTTTCGCCCAAATTTTCAGGGCAGGATAAAATTGTAGTTTCGGGTAATTATGGCCTGGCAGATACCGCTAAAGTTAAAATTGTGCAATAATGGCAAAGGCAGACCGCATAAATAAAGCAGAGAACTTTTTCATATCGCACCGCAAGCCGCTAATGCTGGTGTTAGCGCTCATCATTATGGGTGGCGTTTTTTGCTATACCAAATTACAAACCTCCCTGTTCCCCGAAATTACGTTCCCTAAAATCAAGATCATTGCTGATGAAGGTTTACAACCGGTGAATAAAATGATGATTACCGTTACTAAACCTTTAGAGAACGCCATTAAGCAAGTGCCTGATCTGCAGGTTGTACGCAGCACCACTAGCCGGGGAAGCGCCGAAATATCGGCTTATATGAACTGGAGCGCGAATATTGACCTGAGCAAAGAACAAATTGAATCACAGATCAGCAAGATACGCGGCGATCTGCCCGCCGATGTAAATATATCGGTAGAGAAAATGAACCCCTCTATCCTGCCTGTTAGCGGCTACACGTTAGAGAGTCACAGCAAATCGCCTATTGAATTAAAGCAATTGGCCACATTTACAGTAAAACCTTTTCTTTCGCAGGTAAGCGGGGTGTCTGAAATCAGGGTGATTGGCGGCAAGAGCAAAGAATACTGGCTGGTGCTTAACCGGGCAAAAATGAGCGAACTATCGCTTACACCGGATATGATCAATACGGCTTTGAGCGCTACCAACTTCATTAAATCTGAAGGTTACCTGGCCGATTATAAAATGCTGTACCTAACAGTTACAGATGCTACGGTAAACAACAAAGAGCAATTGGAGAATTTGGTGATCAGCAATGATCGTAAACGGGTTATCCGGTTAAAAGATGTTGCCGATGTGCAAATAAGCGAAGGTATTGAATACACCAAGATAAACGCCAACGGGCATGATGGTGTATTGATAGCCGTAATTAAGCAGCCCAATACTAACCTCATTTCGCTGGCTACTGAAATGGAGAAAAAGGTAACTGCGCTGCAAAAAATATTACCAAAAGATGTAACTATTAAACCTTATTATATACAGGCTGATTTTGTAAATGATTCTGTTAAAAGTGTTACAGACAGTGTTTGGATAGGCTTGTTGTTGGCTATTATTGTTGCTGTAATATTCCTGCGTTCCTTTAAGGCAAGCTTAACCATCCTGATCACTATCCCGGTTACTTTATTTTTAACGCTGATTGTTTTATATGTTGTAGGCTACACTTTTAATATCATGACCCTTGGCGCCATAGCAGCAGCCATAGGTTTGATTATTGACGACGCTATTGTAGTGGTTGAGCAAATACACCGCACCCACGAAGAGCATCCGGACGAGCCTACCCGCAGGCTGTTAAAAAAAGCGATAGATTATTTGTTCCCGGCTATGCTGGGCTCATCTGTCAGCACTATAGTGATCTTCGTTCCGTTTTTATTGATGACGGGGGTTGCGGGCGCCTATTTTAAGGTAATGACCAATACCATGATCATTACGCTGGTGTGCTCGTTTTTTGTAACATGGATAGGCTTGCCCGTTATTTTCCTGATGCTTACCCGCAACCAGCATGCGCATAAAAAAAGTGCAAAGAAAGAAGAAACCCATGTGGTGAAAAGGCAACGCTGGGTGTCGTTTTTTATCCTGCGCCCTTATATGAGCATTATAATCGTTATCGCATTGATCGCGATAATTGTGCTTATTCCCTCAACGTTACAAACCGGTTTCCTGCCGGATATGGATGAAGGCAGCATTGTGCTGGATTACAGCTCGCCACCCGGCACGTCATTAGAAGAAACCGACCGGATGCTGCGCGAGGTTGAAAAAATCATTATCAAACAGCCCGATGTACAGGCATATTCGCGCCGTACGGGCACACAAATGGGTTTTTTTATTACCGAACCCAATACAGGCGATTACCTGATACAATTAAAAAAAGATCACGCTAAAACAACCGAAGACGTCAGCGCCGACATTCGTCATGAAATAGAAGCAACGCAACCTTCATTAAGGGTGGATTTTGGCCAGGTGATTACCGATATGCTAGGCGATTTAATGGAATCATCACAGCCCATCGAGGTTAAAGTTTTTGGTGAGGATCAACAGATCTTGCAAAAGCTATCCAAAGAAGTTGCCGCGCAGGTAGCAGCCGTAAAAGGTACGGCCGATGTATTTGACGGGATAGTGATTGCCGGGCCGTCTGTAAGTATTGTTCCTGATTATACCAAACTGGCACAGTATAATATTACGCCCACCAACCTGCAGTTCCAGGCGCAAACCGCTTTAGAAGGTAATATAGTTGGCAATTTATATGAGCCGCAGCAATTGCCTAATATCCGTATGGTTTACCCTGGTAATCGTTCATTAAGCATCAATGGTATTAAAAATTTAAACGTGTTTTTACCAAGTGGCAAGCTCATGCCTATTAACCAATTGGCAACAGTCGAGCTAAGATCAGGCGATGCCGAAATTAACCGCCAGGATCTGCAATCTATGGGAGTAATTACCGCCCGTTTAGAAAACAGCGATCTGGGCTCGGTTATTCCGGCTATTCAAAAAAATATCGCACAAAACATTAATATCCCCCAGGGCTACCATATAGAATATGGCGGCGCCTATGCCGAGCAGCAGCAATCATTTAAAGAACTGCTGATTATTTTAATTACAGCCAGTTTACTGGTATTTGGCGTAATATTGTTTCTGTTTAAACAATTCAGGATAGCGTTATTAATTTTAATTATTGCCGTTTTAGGTATTGCAGGCAGCTTTTTGGCCTTGTTTATTACACATACGCCGCTAAACGTGGGCAGTTATACCGGCCTTATTATGATAGTGGGCATCATAGGTGAAAATGCCATATTCACCTTCCTGCAGTTTCAGGAAAGCGCCTTAGAGAAATCAATAGATGAGGCTATTATCTACTCCATCTCCACCCGTTTACGGCCAAAACTGATGACCGCGCTGGGTGCCATCATCGCTTTGATGCCATTGGCATTAGGCATAGGTGCAGGCGCGCAATTGCACCAGCCGCTGGCTATTGCGGTTATCGGCGGCTTTTTGGTAGCACTGCCTTTATTACTCATCGTGCTGCCAAGCATGCTGCGCGTTTTATATCACGGTAACCACATTAGCCCCACAGAAGAATTAAATGAACCAGCAAACTAACAATACAGGTTTAATACAGAATTATAAAAGATATTTAGATCAAAAAAATCCAAATGAAAAAAATTATTTTAACTGTTGCAAGCCTGTTATTAATTAGCCTTGCTCCAAAAGCATTACATGCGCAAACCTATGTAGCAGATAAAACTATTGACCTTACCGGCGATGGCAGCTATGATTACTTATCTATAGATAAAGTAAATAACCATTTATACGTTTCGCACGGCACCATGGTAAATGTGGTTGACATGGCTACCGATAAGCAGATAGGGGTTATTGAAAACATGCAGGGCGTACACGGCATAGCTATAGATAATAAAGCTAACCGTGGTTTTATTAGTGATGGCAAAGCAAACGCGGTAGTAGCCTTTGATTTGAAAACATTAAAGATCATTAAAACTATACCTGTTGAAGCAAAGGGCCCGGATGCGATCATGTACGATCCTTACACCGATCGCGTATTCACCTTTAATGGCGAAAGTAACAACTCATCTGTTGTTGACCCCAATACCTTAAAACAAGTTGGTACGGTTGATTTGGGCGGCGGCCCTGAGTTTGCCGTATCTGACGGTAAAGGTTTAA
>DASWOZ010000171.1:0-5687 GCA_036398535.1 Mucilaginibacter sp.
GGGTGTACCGGTAAGGCAGATAAAAGAGGCCGCTGATATGCTGAAAGATAAAAAACGTATCATCGTATGCTGGGCAATGGGAATTACCCAGCATCAAAATGGGGTAGCTACTGTTAAAGAAATTGTTAATTTAATTATACTTAAAGGCAGCATTGCCAAGCCGGGGGCAGGTTTATGCCCGGTGCGCGGGCATAGCAATGTGCAAGGCAACCGTACCATGATAATTTATGATAAGCCTTACAAAAAGCAGTTAGACAAGCTGAAAGAAGTTTTTGGTTTTGAACCGCCTCGTGAACATGGCTTTGATGTGGTTGATACTATAAAAGCGATGAACGATGGGAGGCTAAAAGTATTTTTTGCGATGGGTGGGAATTTTTTATCAGCCACTCCGGATACAACATATACCGCCGAAGGTATGCGGAAAATGCAGCTAACAGTAAATGTATCTACCAAACTTAACCGCGGCCATTTAGTGCATGGGGAAGAATCTATCATTTTGCCCACATTGGCGCGCAGTGATAAAGATCTGATTGATGGAGAGCCACAATTTGTAAGTTGCGAAAATTCTATGGGCGTAATACAAATGTCGAAAGGCATACTTGATCCTGTTTCTGATGATCTGTTAAGCGAAAATCAGATTGTTTGCAAGTTGGCAAAAGCTACATTGGGCCATCGTACTGTAATTAATTGGGATAAATATGAAAAGAGTTATGATGCGGTAAGAGATATAATTGAAAAAGTTATTCCTGGTTTTGATGATTATAATAAGCGGGTACGTGTACCCGGTGGATTTTATTTGCCTAACGCGCCCCGTGAAGGCAAATTTGAAACCGATGATTTTGGTGACAAGGTGCCATTTACGCTATCTGATTTGCCCGAACATAAATTGGCTGAAGATGAATACATGATGACCACTATCCGCAGTCATGACCAGTTTAATACCACCATATATGGATTAGAAGATAGATACAGGGGGGTTCATCATGAGCGCCGGGTTATATTTATGAACCGTAAGGATATGCAAAAAGCCGGTTTTGCAGAGGGGGAGCAGGTGGACTTGTTTAATTATCACAATGGCAAGGAAAGAGTTGCCCGGTTATTTATTGTAGTACCCTATAATATCCCCGAACATAATACCGCTACTTACTATCCCGAAACCAATGTATTAGTGCCGATTGATAGTGTTGCCGAAAAAAGTAACACGCCAACATCAAAACTGATATTTATTAAAATAAAGAAACATGCCTAAAGGCTAAGCTGCTTTCTACTTTAATTTCTTTATAAATTTGCCCGCCTTAATAAAAATTCAATAATTTTATATCATATCATTGGTTTATCTATATTGTTTATTATCAACTTTTACAGGTAAAATCCATATCTGTTGCTACCTATTTCGAAGTGTTTTTTATACCCGACTCAGTAATAATTATGCTGAATTTAGTTTAATACATTTGAACTGAAGAAACCTGATCCTGAAATGAACCAATTAAATAGGGTAGTACATTTACGTATATTTTCTTTACCTGTATGGGTTGTTTCATTGATTTTCTGTTTAGCCGGCCAAAATACTTTAGCCGTAATCAAACCTCCTTTAACACTTGATGATTATAACCGGCTTGTTATTCAATACCGGTTTTCTTTACCAGATTCAGGAATATATTATGCAAAAAAGGGTCTTGAACTTAGCCGGAAACAGCATAATCTGAAAGGTGAAGGCATGATGCTTAATCACTGGGGTATAATTGATGACAACCAAGGCAGGTTTGATCAGGCCAGGCAAAAGTATTTGCAAGCTATAAAAGTATACCGGCAAGCTAACTTTAGCGAAGGCATTGCAGACGAAACCATTCGGCTGGGCGTAACAGAAATGAGAAAGGCCAATTTTGATACGGCTATTGGCTTTTTTTTAGAGGCTTTAAAAATTCATGAAGCCAATCATAACTTGCGTGGCATAATGGAATGCTATGATACCCTTGGCGAAGCTTACATGGGGCAAAGTAACTACGTTACCGCGATTAACTATCTCACTAAAGCAGAGCAATATTGCCAGCGATTGCCCTTTATGGGTTTAACGTTATATATTTATAATAACCTGGGGGTTAGTTATAAAGAAACGGGCCACATTAAAAAAGCTATAGCTTATTTGCAAAAAGGTGTTGACTTAAGTAATGAGCCGCAATATGCCGGGTTACATGTTACTTTGCTCAACAGCCTTGGGATGGCATTTGCGAAGGATGGGCAAAAAGAAAGAGCAGTTACGCTACAACTTGCAGCATTAAAACAGGCCAGGGAAATAAAGAATTACCTGCGCGAGCTGCAAACACTAAACGGCCTTGCCGATACTTACGGCAATGACAATCCATCTAAAGCCCTGGCTTACCTACAACAGGCATTATTATTATCCCGGCAAAAAGGCGCAGGTAAGCTAACGCTTGAAACGCTTAAACGCATGGCTGATATTTATGAGGACATGGGTAATTACAAAGAATCGCTGCGTATAAATAAGCAGGAACACGCGCTTGCCGATAGTATTTTTAATTTAGCTAAAGCCACTGAAATTACCAACTACATCGCTCTCAAACCAGTATAGAAAGATTAAAGTTTCTTAATAAAGAACAAAAAAACAGGCAGCTAATTATCCTCAGTATGACTGTTGGGGTATTGCTGGTTTTATTGGTGCTGGCTTATTATTATATCCGTACCCGTTCTTTTAATAAACAATTATCGCTACTAAATCAGGAGCTCAAAGCATCAAATGATGTTAAAGACAAGATGTTTTCTATAATAGGCCATGACTTGCGTGCGCCATTGGCCACTGTAAGGAATTTCCTATATGTTTTGGATAGTGACGAACTGGACAATGAAGAAAAAGAAAGAATAATTAAAAGCCTGATTGAAAATTGTGATGCCTCGCTTGATATTTTGAATCAATTATTGAAATGGGGGCAACTGCAAATTAAAGGTGTATTGTTAAATCAAACCATATTTGATGCCGGACAGGTAATTGAACATAACCTATCATTATTTAAAAATATTGCTAAAGAGAAGGACATAACGATAACTGCCCATACATACTTACGTTTAATACTTTATGCCGACCCCGATCATTTTGATTTTATTGTTCGTAATCTGTTGTCTAATGCAATCAAATTCACTCCGGATGGAGGGAAAATTAAAATTGGCAGCGATGGCGTGCAGCAAGATGGTTATATCCGTTTTTATGTAGAAGATACCGGCATTGGCATGTCGCCAGAGCACGCTAAACATATTTTTGATCGCAATCACGTCAGCATGGACGGAACCCGTGGCGAAAAAGGTACAAGTTTAGGATTGCTGATGTGTAAGGAATACACGGAGGCCAATGGTGGCACTATCAATGTTAAAAGTATCAAAGGCCAGGGTACAACATTTACATTTACAATGAAAGCCTGCAGCGACGCTGAAATCAACGATTTTGCATCCTAATCAGGGAAAATAAATAATTATTAATTAGCTTTAGAGGACTTTATTTAAGTGGCACTTGAATAACCTTATCTAATTGAATTAATTATTATGAATAATCTTTATCCTCCTGTAAAAACTATCGTCATTAAAATAAATATAATATTGCTTTTAGCCGTTTTAAGCACTACGCGGTTGATAGCACAAGGGATAGGGGCAGGCGCCCCAAACTCCAACCCCGCGGCTGAAGCCGCTGCAAGAAGGCAGGCTGCAAAAGAAGACTCAGCTTATATAAGGGATCATTATAAAAAGCTGGAGATCATGATTCCCATGCGCGATGGGATAAAGCTATATACAGCAGTATATATGCCTGTAGACTCTACCAAAAAATATCCTATCATGTTTGATCGTACGCCGTATGGGACGCCTCCTTATGGGCCTACAGCTTTTAAAACTTCAATTGGCCCGTCAATGCTCTTCGCCCGTGAAGGTTTTATCATTGTTTACCAGGATGTACGCGGGCGCTTTTTATCCGAAGGCAACTTTATAGCAACAAGACCCTATATCATTAATAAAAAATCAGCAAAGGATGTTGACGAGAGCTCTGACACTTACGATTCAATTGATTGGATGATCAAAAACCTGCCAAACAATAATGGCAAGGTAGGGGTATGGGGTATTTCTGCCCCGGGTTTTTATGCTACCTCA
This sequence comes from Mucilaginibacter sp., assembly GCA_036398535.1. GTDB lineage: Bacteria > Bacteroidota > Bacteroidia > Sphingobacteriales > Sphingobacteriaceae > Mucilaginibacter. The sequence goes on from DASWOZ010000171.1 coordinate 4,150, forward strand.
ACAGCAATTGACGCGCATCCGGCGTTGAAGGCAGTTTCGCCGCAGGCACCAGTTACCAACTGGTTCCTGGGGGATGACCGCCACCATAACGGTGTTTTTCAGGAAATGGGAACTTTTGCCTTTCTTTCTTCATTCGGCGTAGCAAGGCCGGTACCTACCACTAAAAATGCCCCAGGTTTTTCGGCCTATGGCACACCGGATGGATATCAGTTTTACCTGGCTATGGGGCCGTTAAAGAATTTTAATGATAAAATATTGCATCATACCAACGCGCTTTGGGATGAAATGATGGAGCATGACACTTATGACGAATACTGGAAAAGCCGCACACCAGAACCGCATCTTAAAAACATAGGCCCGGCCATAATGGATGTAGGCGGATTTTTTGATCAGGAAGACCCGTATGGCCCATTAAAAACTTACGCTGCTATAGAAAAAGGCGGGCATAAGGATAAAAATATATTAGTGATGGGCCCATGGTTTCATGGCGGATTCTCGCGCGGTGATGGCGATTTTTTAGGCAATATTCGGTTTGGTTCAAAAACCGGATTGTTTTATCGTGAAAATATTGAGTTCCCCTTCTTTATGCATTATTTAAAGGATGCCCCGGACCCTGAGTTGCCTAAAGCTTATATATTTGAAAGTGGATCGAACCAATGGAGAAAATATAGCCAATGGCCGCCTACAGAGGCGGTGCAAAAAGCGCTATATCTGCATGCCGGCAACAAATTAACATTTGAAGCGCCAAAAATGGAATTCAGAAGTTTTGACCAGTATATAAGTGACCCGGCTAAACCGGTGCCTTATAGTGCGGGGATAAATACAATAAGAGGGAGTGAATTTATGATCGAAGATCAGCGGTTTGCAGCTACCCGGCCCGATGTATTGGTTTATCAAACCGATGTATTGACCAAGGATGTGACTATTGCTGGCAATGTAATGGCCGACCTGTTTGTATCTACAACCGGTACAGATGCTGATTTTGTGGTAAAAGTCATTGATGTTTATCCTGATGATGCGCCAAACAACAGCCCGGTAGCCGGTACAAAAATGGGTGGTTTCCAGATGTTGGTAAGGGGAGAGATCATGCGGGCTAAATTCAGAAGTAGCTTTTCAAAACCCGAACCAATGGTTCCTAATAAAGTGACAGAAGTAAAATGGGATGTAGAAGACATTAACCATTGTTTTTTGAAAGGTCATAAAATTATGATCCAGGTACAAAGCACCTGGTTCCCGCTTAATGACAGGAATCCTCAAAAGTTTGTAAATATTTACAAAGCCGATGAGTCTGATTTTCAAATTGCTACGCACAAGGTTTATTTTACTCCGCAATACCCTTCACATGTTGATGTTAAGTTGATAGAAAAATAGTGAGTGAAAGCTATACCCTGGTTATCAATGGCAAACCCGAGGGGCCATTTAGTTTAGCGCAACTAAAAGAGTATAAAATAAAGCCAGGCGATTTTGTGAAAACCGCCGCGATGGACGATTATAAAGAAGCACATGAAATTGCTGAACTGCGTGAATTTTTAGGGTTT
>DASWOZ010000172.1:0-8882 GCA_036398535.1 Mucilaginibacter sp.
GCGTTGCCCCTACAGCCATACAGCAAGGGCAGTGGCTGGCTAAAAATTTGGTACACTTAATTAAAGGTGAAACAACAGAGCCCTTTGTTTATAAAGATAAGGGAACGCTGGCCACTATTGGCCGGAATAAAGCGGTTGCAGATATTGGAAGGCTTCATTTTCAGGGATTTTTTGCATGGCTGTTATGGGGATTTGTACACATTATGTCGTTAGCGGGGTTTAGCAGCAAAACGGCTGTATTTTTAAGCTGGGCCATTAAATATTTCACAAAAAATAGTGATAACCGTTTGATCATCAGAAATTTCAATACGGAAACACGAATGGTGGAACCGGAACAATAACTAGCTGATTACTATTTGCCGGTACTGATATATGGATCTATTTGTAATTATTGCATTACTGGTTATAGTTAGCGCGATTTACTCGTATTTAAACGCGCGTTTTATAAAGTTGCCGAGAACTATCGGTATCATCAGTATTGCTATTGTGTTTTCAATCCTTATCCTAATTATTGATAAACTTAACCCGCAAGTTGCACGTTACCTCACAGTTTTGGCTAAACACATCAACTTCACCAGTACGGTTTTAAACATTATGCTTGGTTTTCTGCTTTTTTCCAGCTCGTTTAATTTAAATACCAAAAGGCTGAAAAAGGAAATGCGTCCGGTTTTTATTTTGAGCACATTGGGTGTGATACTTTCAACTGCTATATTCGGTTTGCTATTTTACGAAGCAGCATCCCTTTTTAACATTCATATACCGTTTTTATATTGTTTATTATTTGGCGCTTTAATATCTCCTACAGATCCTGTAGCTGTTGGCGCGATAATTAAAAATTCAAAGCTTCCTCAAAACTTAGAAACCATTATTTCTGGCGAATCATTATTTAATGATGGGTTAGGGTTGGTATTGTTTATTACCATTTTAGAGTTTATTGAATCGGGCAGCGATCATTTAGATTTTATGAAAACGGTTTTGTTATTTGCCAGAGAGGTTTTTGGCGGGATATTGTTAGGGCTTGTTTTAGGCTATATTGCTTTTAAATTAATGAAGTCAATAACGGATTTTCAAACCATTGTACTGGTTTCGCTTGCTTTGGTGATGAGCATATCTGTTTTGGCTGCTCTTTTTCATTTATCTATCCCACTTGGTGTAGTTTGTGCCGGGTTGTTTGCAGGTAATCGTACCATCAACCAGGACAGCAACGAGCATTCACATCAATCGCTCGAAAAATTTTGGCAGTTGATTGATGAAATGCTTAACACCATTTTATTTGTAATGATAGGTTTACAGATGGTTAACCTGCCGTATCTTAATAATTATTGGCTGATAGGGAGTATAGCCATTGTCATTATACTGGCCGCAAGATGGTTAAGTATTATGTTACCGCTTACATTTTTAAGGCGCACGTTAAATATTAATTATGGTAGCGTTAATATATTAACCTGGGCAGGTTTGCGCGGTGGTATATCCATTGCTTTGGCATTATCATTACCGTACACACCATACCGGCACATCATTTTAGCGGGAAGCTATTTTATAGTGATATTCTCAGTAATATTTCAGGGCCTTACCTTAAATAGGTTAATTAATGCTTCAATAGCTGTTAAGGAGTAGATTATTTCAATTTGGCCATATAAGCAGCAATATCCCTTTGGTTTGAGTCCGGTTTATTGCTCAGTTCGGCAATAATGTTTTCGCGCTCTTGCCCGGTTTTATTTTGGCTTAACTTTTTCTTTGCCTGTAAATCACTTACAATTATTTCAAAACCAACAATACCATTTAACATTTTAAGCTTATAATCATCAGGAATTGTGGCCCATTGCTTTAAATAATCAGCCTCGTAAAATTGAATGGTTTTTTCTAATAATTCAATCTTTTGTTCAGTACTTTCTATCAAAGCCGCTTTTCCATATGCGTGGATGGCAATATAATTCCAGGTAGGCACGCTGTTTGCATTTTCATAATGCTTTGGTGAAATATAGGCATGAGGTTCAGTAAATATCACCAGCAGAGAACCATTAATAATTTCTGCCGATTGCGGATTTGCCTTCGCAAAGTGTGATGACAATATAATTTGATCACCTCTTTGTGTTACCAGGAAAGGTAGGTGGGTAGCTGTTGGAATATTGTTACTTGCAGTAACTATAGTAGCAAAGCTATAACGCTGCATAAAGCTAACCGCCTCTTGCCGGTCTGTGATCAAAAAATTCTTAGGGATATACATTACTGTAACTCCTCAAGTATTTTTTTCAATACCGCCTGTGCGGCCCAAACACGGTTGCCTGCCTCATGTACCACAATTGAATTTGGCCCGTCTAATATTTCATCAGACAACTCCAAGTTACGGCGAACGGGCAGACAATGCATTACCTTAGCATTGTTGGTGTTTTTTAACATTTCATTGGTTAGCATCCAGTCTTCATTGCCAGGGAATATTTTGCCATAGGGCTCATATGCCGACCAGTTTTTTACATATACAAAGTCGGCACCAGCTAATGCCTCCTCTTGATTGGTGGTAATGGCAGCGCCTTTTGTAAAATCGGTGCTTAGTTCATAACCGGCAGGATGGGTAATGGTAAAATCAACATCAGCCTTACACATCCATTCGGCAAACGAATTGGGCACAGCCTGCGGCAATGGCTTGATATGCGGAGCCCAGGTTAATACCACTTTTGGGCGTGCTTTAGTTTTTAATTCTTCGATAGATACCAGATCGGCCAAACTTTGAAGCGGGTGGCGGGTGGCAGATTCTAAACTTACAACCGGGATACCACAGTACTCTACAAACTTGTTAAAAATTACCTCATTATAATCTTCTTCACGGTCTTTCAGTCCCGGAAATGACCGTACACCTATAATATCCAGATATTGCCCCATAACGGCGGCGGCGTCTTTAATATGCTCTACTGTTGTGCCATTCATAATAGCACCTTCACGAAGCTCTAAGGCCCATCCTTCCTTATCGATATTCAGCACCATTACGTTCATACCCAAATTCATGGCAGCTTTTTGAGTGCTCATACGGGTACGCAAGCTGGGATTTAAAAAAACAAGCCCTAAGGTTTTGTTTTTACCCAAATGCTGATGCGCGTATGGATCTTGCTTTAGCTTTAAGGCTTCGGCAACCAGTCCTTTAATATCAGTTACGTCATTAACAGAGGAAAAAAGTTTCATAGGTTTATTTTAAAACGGTAGTAAATGCTTCTAAAAATTGATCGGCATGTGCTTTTGTTAAATTTAAAGCTGGTAACAGCCTGATCACATTTGGTTTAGCCTCGCCTGTAAAAATATGATGTTTAAATAATAGATCTTTTTTTGCATGGGCAAATTCAACAGGCAAATCAATACCTATCATTAATCCACGGCCACGCACTTCTTTAACCTGTTTAAATTTTTTAAGTTCCTCAATCAGGTAAGCGCCAACTGTAGCTGCGTTTTGCATTAAGTTATCCTGCTCCATCACTTCTAACACGGCCAAAGCAGCGGCGCATGCTAAATGATTACCACCAAAAGTTGTACCCAACATGCCATAAGCAGGCAATATTTTAGGCGCTATGCTGATAGCTCCAACCGGAAAGCCATTACCCATTCCCTTAGCCATAGTATAAATATCGGCGTTTACGCCTGCAAAATCATGTGAATAGAATTTACCTGTACGGCCGTAGCCACATTGTACTGAATCGGCTATAAATACGGCGTTATATGTGTCACAAAGTGATCTTATTTTTTGTAAAAAGCTTTCCGGCGCTACCTGGATACCACCAACGCCCTGTATACCCTCAATAATTACAGATGATATTTCATTTTGAGCAAAAGCCTGTTCTAACGCAGTTTCATCTTGCCAGGGTACAAATATTACATTGTCAGTTTCATTAACAGGAGCAACAATTTTCTTGTTATCCGTAACTGCAACCGCTAATGAAGTACGCCCGTGGAAGGAACCCGTAAAAGCGATCACCTTTTTTTTACCATTATAAAAGGACGCCAGTTTTAAGGCATTTTCATTTGCTTCTGCTCCTGAATTACATAAAAATAATTGGTAATCTTCCTTGCCTGAAACTTGTCCCAATTTTTCGGCTAATTGTTTTTGTAATGGTATTTCAACAGAGTTAGAGTAAAAGCCAATTTGATGTAATTGATCTTCCAATCGTTTTACATAATGCGGGTGAGTGTGGCCAATAGATATTACGGCATGACCGCCATATAAGTCAAGGTATTCAGTTCCCTTGTCATCATAAACCAAGCTGCCAACACCTTTTACAATGTTGATAGGGTTAATTGGATATACGTCGAATAATTTCATTTTTATTTAGATAAGATAATTACAATTTACTTAATTAATTATAGGTTTCGCGGTGGCTCGGGGCTAAAAGCCCGTCGCCTTAAGTCGTAATCCTGCGCGCTCATCAAGGCCAAACATTAGGTTCATATTCTGAACTGCCTGACCAGAGGCGCCTTTAAGTAAATTATCTAACATGCTGATAATAAATAATTTATTATCATATTTCTTAACTTGTAAAAATACTTTATTGGTATTTACTATTTGTTTCAGGTCAATATTCCTGTTTGTTACATGGGTAAATGGATGGCTCTCATAATAATCTTTATAAAGCTTTAGTGCTTCATCTTCAGTCAAATCACTATCCATGTAAATAGATGCGAAAATACCTCTTGTGAAATCGCCTCTGTACGGAATGAAATTTAATGTTTGTCCAAAATCAGGCTGTAACTGGTTTAATGACTGTCCTATTTCATTCAAGTGCTGGTGGTTAAATACTTTATAAACAGACAGATTATCATTTCGCCAGGTAAAATGCGAGGTAGCAGCCAGGCTTTGCCCTGCACCTGTTGAGCCCGTGGTTGCCGAAATATGTACTTCGCTGTTTAACAAGCTTTTTTCGGCTAATGGCAGTAAGCCTAATTGCAAAGTAGTAGCAAAGCAACCGGGGTTGGCAATATTTTGCGCGGTTTTAATTACTTCCCTGTTTAACTCAGGAAGGCCGTAAATGAAACTTTTATTCTGAATTGTTGAGTTTTGGCTTAATCTAAAATCCTGGCTTAGATCTATGATCTTTACCGTATCAGGTATTTCGTTAGCTTCTAAAAACTTTTTAGCATCGCCATGCCCAACACAAAGAAATAATACATCAATATCGTTAGATAGCTCACCGGTAAATTTAAGTTCAGTATCGCCAAATAGGTCGGTATGCACTTCGTAAATATAATTACCCGCATTGCTGGTACTGTTCACAAAAGCAATTTCAACATTGGGATGATTAATCAGTATCCGTAGCATTTCGCCCCCGGTATAGCCCGCGCCGCCAATAATTCCCGCTTTAATCTTTGTCATAACCTTAATATTAATCAACGTTTATGCGATACACCAAAAATTCAGTATCAGGGCCTTGTTTTAAAAATCCAATAGCTTCATATAAATGCTGTGCATTATAATTGTCTATCGCCGTTTCTAACTGAACGTATTTCGCATCATTATTTTTAGCAAAATCAATTGCGGTGTCAATCAATTGTTTACCTATTCCTTGTTTCCGGTATTGCTCGTTAACAAACAAATCATTTAATATCCAGTTTTTTATCGCATTGGCTGATGAATACTTGGGGTATAGTTGCGTAAATGCTACCGGAGTTTCATCTATAAATGCTACAAATATTACCGACTCATTATTTGCCAACCTATCTTTTAAAAAACGTTCAGCTAAGCCTAAATCACTTTGCTTTTTATAAAACACCCGGTAACTGTCAAACAGATTAACAACAAACTGTACTTCATTTACAGCTATTCTTTTTATGGATATATTTAAATCGTTAGCAGTCAACCCTGTCATTTTTAGTTGATGGATAAGAATATAAAATAAACTCCAGGTCGGTATGGTTATGATTAGCTATAAAGTGCTGTTGTTTCGGGTTGATCTCCATACCCTGCTGCTCCCTTAGCTCCGTAACTTTACCATCTATTGAAAAAGTGGCTCTGCCTTTTAAAATGTAAAACAGTTGTGTAGCCTTTGCGTGATAATGCAGCTTTTCTGCTGTATCAGGCGGCATTAACTCTTGTTTAACAGACAATGCTTTGGTATCCACAAAAGTCCATCCATGGCAATCATCACCCCAGGTGTAATGATCCAAACATTCGCTTTTTGAAAATACCACGTTTTTCATTTAGTCTTCTGCATTAACTTTATGATAGATCATTACCTGGTTACCAAAAATTTTGGAGAAACCTTTTACATCCTCGCCAGACCACGCGTTATTCATTTCGCCATAGCTGCCAAATTTGTTCGACATCAGGTCATGATCAGACTCAATGCCTACAATTTGGAAACGATAAGGATTTAACTGAACAAAAACTTTACCGCTTACATTTTTTTGTGTATCTGTTAAAAAGGCTTCCATGTTGCGCATAATAGGGTCATGGAACTGCCCTTCATGCAACCAATTGCCGTAAAATATAGAAAGCTGGTCTTTCCAGGTTAACTGCCATTTGGTTAACACGTGTTTTTCTAATGTATGATGCGCTTTTATAATGATCATTGGCGCCGCGGCTTCAAAACCTACACGGCCCTTAATACCGATGATGGTATCGCCCACATGTATATCGCGGCCAATGCCATAAGGCTGGGCTATGGCTTGTAATGCCTGTATAGCCTTAGTTGGATGGTCATATTTTTCATTATCAATACCCACCAGCTCGCCTTTTTCAAAAAACAACTCTAAATTTTTAGTTTCAGATTCTGTTACCTGGGTAGGCCATGCTTCTTCAGGTAAACCTAAATTAGAGGTCAGGGTTTCTTTACCGCCAACGGATGTGCCCCAAATGCCCTTATTGATAGAGTATTTAGCTTTTTCAAAGTTCATTTCCACACCATGATCTTTCAGGTATTGAATTTCTTCTTCGCGGCTCAGTTTCAAGTCACGGATAGGTGTAATGATCTGCACTTCAGGAACCAGGATATTAAATATCATGTCAAACCTTACCTGGTCATTACCGGCACCTGTACTGCCATGCGCTACAAATTCGGCACCTATTTCTTTGGCGTAATTGGCAATTGCCGTTGCCTGGCTAACACGCTCGGCACTTACCGAAAGAGGATAAGTGTTGTTTTTTAATACGTTACCATAAATTAAAAAGCGAACGCAGGTTTTGTAAAAGTTCTCTGTTTCATCCACTACGTGATGCGAGGTGACACCCATTTTATAGGCGCGTTCTTCTACGCCTTTAAGTTCTTCGTCACTAAAGCCACCGGTATTCACAATAACCGAGTGAACTTCGTAGCCCAAATCCTGTGTTAAATATATGCAGCAAAATGAGGTATCTAAACCGCCGCTGTACGCTAATACTACTTTCTTTTTCATTTTATGGTTAAAATAGTTTGATCTTATCTTGTCCGAAACTCTTTATTGCGTTTTCTATACGTTCAAATAACGTTGCCTTTCTTGCCATGGTCTGTAGCTTTTCTTCCAGGTCCTTTTTCTTTTCGGCCGGGTCAAAAAGCATGGCGGTGCACATGCAGTTTTTACGTTCTTTACTGGTTAAAATATCATAGTTAACACAACTGCGGCAGCCTTTCCAAAAATCCTCGTCTTGTGTAAGTTCTGAGTAGGTAACCGGCTCATAACCCAAATCCGAATTGATTTTCATTACCGCTAATCCGGTTGTTAGGCCGAATATTTTAGCATCGGGGTATTTGGTGCGTGAAAGCTCGAATATTTTTTCTTTGATGGCTTTAGCCAATCCCACTTTTCTGAACTGTGGATTAACAATTAAGCCTGAATTAGCAACAAAGTCGCCATGACTCCAGGTTTCAATATAGCAGAAACCGGCCCAGGTGCCATCTTTATATAATGCGATAACTGCCTTGCCTTCCAGCATTTTATCAGCTACATACTCAGGCGAGCGTTGGGCAATACCTGTACCCCGTGCCTTTGCCGACTCGGCCATCTCATCGCAAATGATGGGAGCATAGTCGGCATGCTGGGCAGAAGCAACCTGAATATCAAAATCTTGTATGGTCATTTAAATAGAAAAATTACTGTTAAAATAATGGCTTTATCAGCCGTAAGTAATTAGAATGTTTGGTGTTGAAGAAGTTTAATAACAAACTTCGGGTGGGGTTAAGGCAGATAGCAATTAAACCCGGGGGATAAACAGCCTTCGTCGTGAAGGGGAAAACAAAAAAACAGTTGAAACCAAAGCAGCAGCAACCGGAGCAAAATTTGCTCTTATAGCAGGCTTGTTTAAGCTTTGTAGATTCATTGTAGCAGTGTTTTTAAATTTGATGCAAAAGTTTGCATTAATTTTAACTTATGCAAGTATTATTTGATTTAATGACATGTCGGTGTTGAGTACACAGTTTTAAGTTGTTAGTCATATAGTCAATCTATACGAGCTTTCAGGATTTTGAGCTCAAAACCTTTTTCCTGCAATGTCATCCAATATCATATCCGCGTGTATGCGCGAATTTTCAATAAACCATAAGTGGGTGTCCAGCCCGCCGCAAACTACGCCGGCAAGATAAACGCCGGGTAAATTAGTTTCCATAGTTTCGGGGTTATATTCGGGGATGAATTTATCCTGGGATAAGTTGAGCCCCCATTTTTTAAGCATATCAAAATTAGGCTTATAACCCGTCATGGCCATCACAAAATCATTGGGGATGGTAATTGTGCCATCAGGTGTTTCAATATCCACCTCATGCTCACGTATCACTTTAAGGTTTGAGTTGAAATAAGCTTTAATACTGCCTTCTTTAATGCGGTTAATAATATCTGGGCGAACCCAGTATTTAACCCGGTCGCTTACTTCGTTATCACGGATAACCAGTGTTACTTCAGCGCCTTTACGGTAAGTTTCTAAAGCCACATCA
>DASWOZ010000173.1:0-3155 GCA_036398535.1 Mucilaginibacter sp.
AAATATGATAACCAGTTACTTTTAAAAACCGTAATTTATAAAGTGTTTTTGAATAAATGCAAATAATCTATTAATTTTTTAATAAAATTTTAATTACAAACAGGAAAATAAAGAGAAATAATAATTAAAAATGAAATTAACTATTGATTATTTAACCCAAATGAGGCTTTTGTAATAAAATAGCTAAAACTTTATCTCTTTTTTACCCAACTATCTATCCCGAATCCATTGTAATCAACAAAATAAAAAAGCCCGGCAAGGTATGCGCCGTAAATCATTTGCACAAATGCATTATCCCATTGCTCAATCATACATGAGCCGAAGATCAGCATCAGTATAATTACTGCGCCTAAAACTATAGCAAAGCGGGTAAACAACCCCATGAGCAATAAAAGCCCGACAATAAACTCAAGGAAAGGCAACACATATCCAAAAGCTAAAACCAAACCACCGGGTATAAATGATTTGCTGAACTGCCCCACCATCCAATGACTGAACATGGATAATTTTGTAAACCGAATGAGGCCATGTCCAAAAAAGGCCATCCCAATTGGTAACCGGGCCAGCAAATAGGCAAATTGTGCTTTTTTCATAGTATAAATTTACAACAAAGGTATCTGTGTTTTGTCGTAGAAACTGTCTAAATTTTAAAGGAACAATAAATTTGGTCATTGCGAGGAACGAGCGGGGCAATCTCGTCGCTATTCTGCCCGCAAAATTATGGTGACGAGATTGCTTCGTTCCTCGCAATGACAAGATTTTTATTTTTAAACAGTCTTAAATAACCAAAAGCACAAATTACTATCTTGCTCAATTCATTAGAAACCCATGTTTGATATTTGCTGTATAGGCCATATTACCAACGACAAGGTTGTAACCACTAAAGCCACTATGTACATGGCCGGGGGAACGGCCTGGTATTTTTCATGTGCTGTTAGTCAGCTCGACATTAATTACCTGCTTGCAACTGCCCTGGCGCCCGCTGAGATGCAGTATGTTGATGATTTGCGCGATAAGGGTGTCGACGTAAAAGTGCAGCCAAGTACGCACACCGTTTATTTTGAAAATATTTACGCCGAAAACCAGGACCAGCGCACACAGAATGTGCTCGCAAAAGCCGACCCATTCGATATCAATCAGTTAAAAGATATAGATGCCCGGATATTTCATCTCGGCCCCTTACTTGCCGACGATATCAGTACCACATTGATAAAAGAGTTAGCAGGAAAAGCCCGTATCAGTCTTGACGTGCAGGGCTACCTGCGCAAGGTAGAAAACCAAAAAGTTTTTGCTGTCGATTGGCCCGAAAAGCAGGAGGCACTGCAATACGTTGATATTGTTAAGGCTGATGTTGGTGAGCTCCGCGCCTTAACGGGATGCGCCGGTGTACAGGAAGGGATATGGCTATTGTCAGACTGGGGCGTAAAGGAAATTGTGATAACCAACGGCAGCGGTGGGTCTTTAATTTACGCAAATGATGCTTTTTATACCATTCCGGCATATCGCCCAAAGGTAATTGCCGATGCTACCGGCTGTGGCGATACCTACATGGCAGGCTACCTGTACAGCCGCATCAAAGGTGAAGGTGTACAGCAGTCGGGTGAGTTTGCGGCGGCTATGGCAAGCCTGAAGATGGAAAAACCCGGCGCATTTGCAGGTACAGCAGACGATGTAAAAGCCGTGCTGCAAGCAAACAAATAAAAAACTATTTCAAACGAAAAGCCCTTTACTTTACCTGTAAAGGGCCTTCATATTTATGACCGTCATGTTTATTGATGATGGGTTGGATCAGTAGGACTTGTTGGTGTCGGGCTTGGCGTTGGCGAAGTTGGCACCGGGTTAGGTGTTGGCGATGTAGGCATTGGCGACGGGTTAGGATTAGGTGCTGGCGACGGAGTCGGGTTTGGATTTGGTACCGGACTTGGTGTTGGGTTCGGATTTGGCGATGTCGGCGATGGTGTTTGTGTCGGATTTGGCACAGGGTTTGGACTTGGATCCGGTGTTTTCTTCTTCTTCTTAGGCACGGTATCTGTAACACTATAAGCGTGTAATGCCTTGCCGTTTATATGATGATGATTGGCCGAATTTGCCAGTGCAACGCTTCCTGATACAGCAAGGGCCGCAACCATTAAACTTAACTTTTTCATAGTATTTCTATTTAAATGATTAAACATACTATAACAACAGTTCCAGTTTTAATATGTTTAGATTAATTTTATTTATTTATAATTAATTATAAATCACAATTAATAAAGTATGGCTCATGATAAAGATACATTACTTCAAGAAGTTGCTTAAATTTGATTTTGGAAAATGTTAAGCGAATTATTTACTGATCTTTATATTAATTAAAAATCAGTTTGACTTTGGAATAAATCCAGTTTGGGTTAAAGTATATTTGGTAACATCCATTCCCGTAATTTTCAGGGCAGCCTCCCTGGCGTTCTGACGCAATTGTAGAAGGGCACTGGCATTGCTTCTCGTTGCCGGATCCTGGTTCGCTAAAGTAATCAGTACGGCCAGGTAAGAGATAGTTTCGGCTAACTCTTGCTTTTGGGCATTGTTAAAATTCCGTATACCATCATTATTGCTCAGTGTGGCAAGCATATTTTTCCTAAAGATAACTATACCAGCAGGGGTTTTTGCCGCATCGTTACCCGTAGCAGTCTGCCAGGATAAGATGGTGAAGGCACAAACTACATCGGCAATATTATAACTATTAAAGTTATACTGCCTTAACAGTTGATCGAATTTATTCAATAAATTGGCGTTAACCAATAGGTTTACATTGGGCTTGATTTTCGCTTCATCACCATTAGACATTATTTTGGCCATTGACTGTAACACCTTTGTATGTACCTGATCGGAAGGGGAAAAGTTCAAATCTGCAGATAATGATTTCGATGAAGCGTTACTACTGCTTTTCATCTCCGAAGACCTATGGCGCATATTCCGCTCAATTGCACCTTTAGTAGTAAGGAACATGGCATTATTATACGAGCTTTGGTAAATTAAACCATAGTTGCCTACCTGCGCTATCGTTTTATTTGGCATCGTTAATAAAAATGACAACATAAAGATCGTAAAGGCTATTAATTCCAGCCTGGATTCAATTGCTATATTATCTACATAATTACCTGCCTCCCGAAATGAAA
>DASWOZ010000174.1:0-12941 GCA_036398535.1 Mucilaginibacter sp.
CGGCACCCTAATTTTGTCCTATCATTTAATGAAGAAATCACATCCCAGTGATTAATGAGTAACGTAACCAGTGAAATCGTTACTTATAATAAAGAGTAGAAAACACTCTGTGTTCGTCATTACACTAATGACGTGCATTAATAAATCTGCCGAGATTTCCAAATCTTCGATATTGCTTCCCCAACAATCAAAAATTCTTCCTCTGTAAATGTATCTGTTTTAGCATTGTTGCACCAATAACATGAATAAGTTAAGTTTTGAATGTTGCTGTATGGTTCGTTAGGATTTTTTCTGTCTATTTCTAATGTTTTACCTCTAGTAGCCCTTTTATTATTGACCAGTCCCAACGTATGAAGCAAGGTCAAATTCTCTTGGGTAATGCCACAATAATGGCAGCGTGGTTCAGTGGTAATAGACCAATAGTTAAAATCCCAAAAACTACCACCAATATGCTTTGCTTTCCATTTATTGAACGACTTTGTTATCGGCCGCCAATGTGATTCTAAATCTTTATTAAGTTGTCTTATAACTTCGATTTTTTCATCCATTAAAATCGAAGCATCGACAAATGTTTTCTTTTGAACATAGATGAGGTCTATAAACTTTTGTTGAATGGAATTTAGTGTAGTTAAACTTCGTTGCATACCGTATTAAAAACGACCTAATAAAAAAAGAAAGTTAACAAAATAATATTACCTATCTCGATATTACATTCGTAGATGATTAAGTTTACAAACTAAACCATCATATATGCGGTCATTTGAATCATACTTACTAACGGAAAATAACAGCCTATTTGAAATACCTGTTTATCGTGTTTCGCCTACGGTATTTGAAAAAGAACTTAACGCGAAGGCTGATAAATATATGTTAGCTAATCCTCTTTCTTCTTATGAGCAATACCACGATAAGAAGACTGCAAAAGATAAGTTTGATGCTCTAAGGCAATGGTATAAAAGCCATGTCGGCTATCCTTGGAAATTTAATGAAATAATTGGGTATGTATTATTGAATATCGATAGGGACATATTTAGTGGCGAATTATTTTTGAATGAAAAAAAGCGAATATTTCAAAACTCAAGCGGTAAGATAGTTTATAAAACAGAGGCATTTCGGTTCGATGTTATTCATAGTATGACCAACAAAGAGATTTTTCATAAAATTCTTAGCGAATTGCAGTCCTTAAATACTAAGGATAATACAAGAGGTCGGTTTATCGATACAAACAGATTTGAAACAATCGGTAAGTTCGTAAACTGGCGAAGCTTATTTACTGAACTCAATAAATAATTAATTATGAAAATCTATCCACTCAAACAAGTATCTGAACTCATGAACCTGAGTATGTTCATATTAGTAGAGTTTTTCAACGATTTAGGACTAGATATTAAGATTGAAGATGCTTTTGAATATGATAACATACCAGTAGAATTGTATCAAAAAGCACTGAATAACCGGATAGTTCTTAAACAATTACAGTTTCTAAGATTTGAAGAAATGAATCATAAACTTCAATTTCTGAAAAGTAAACCACATAGCCTAGGTTATATGTCGGGTTCGCAAGAAGACTTCGATATTGCACGGGAATTTATTGCAAAGGAATTGATAGACCCATGCCAGTCTATATTTTTCAAGATATTTAGGTAGTGGCTTTATTGAATATTCACCATCAGCATTTCGTTCGCTCTCATATTGCATCCTATCATTTAATAGGTGGCGCATAGAACGACTGTCAATTACTTTACCTTCTAATATTGGCTCTTCAGCTTTGTCATATTTCAATCCTATAAATGGGTCAATATCGTAGTTATAATACCTCGATTCTACCGCTGTATTAATTACACCGTGTATCATATTCATATAGTGGTTAGCAGTAGATATTTTTAATCGCTTGGGATTCTTTGCGGTTTTGAAATTGTGATAGATTGACCTTACTAATTCGGGTGTGATTTCGCTGAAATACAAATCGATACCTACCCCTAAATATTTTTGTAGTTTCTTTTTAACGCCATCATGTTTAATCCTGGTCCCGTGATTAGTGGTTGTGTCTATAATACTGTCCCAGTATTTTAAAAATGATTTTCGTTTTTGAGGGACGTTAGTTAGGTCTTTATAGCTAACCACTTTCTTTAGTTCACTTTCTATCTTATCGTTCCATTCTTGTGCGTTAGGGTTCTTTTTAATATCTTTGAAGCGTTGACGTGATGAATCCCAAAATGATTTAACGTCATTGTTCTTTAAACGTATTTCCAGTGATATTTTTTTATGTTGCGTTTCTCCTTTTGGTTGATAACTGCGTATATAAAGTGTTGATGTTTCAGCTGGTTTAAATTCACCCGATACTGGGTCTTTAACTTTGTAGTGGTCTTTAATGAATACTACTTTGTGTCGGGTTTCGGCCATGATATTATCAGATTGAACTTTTGGTGTCGTTAATACAACAATAGTAAGGAATATTCGGTAATGTCACGACAAATTCCCGGCAAAAAAAGTATCGCACGACAATATACGACACAAGAAGAAGATGAATTTTAAAAATATAAATCACAGGTAATCAACCCATTAAAGAACTACTATATGGTCCCGTAGTTCAACGGATAGAATAGGAGTTTCCTAAACTCTAGATATGAGTTCGATTCTCGTCGGGACCACCATAAATTTCGGTACTACCGAAGATTACTCAACAAAACCCGCTTACTTTTATAAGTGGGTTTTGTTTTTAAGCTGCTGCGCGATCTTAAACCGACCTAATAATCATTAAAGAAAATTAATAGCCGGAATCCGGAATAGGTTCGGCTACCATAGTGTTGCCATCCAGATCATAATAACTGCAAAGCATAGTTTGCGTATCCACTGTCCATTTTTCTACGCCCGCATCGGCTACCTGCGCACAAAATGTCAAAAAGTTGGTTTTGCCCTGCTGATGCTCGGTTATAATTTGCTTTACTGTTGCAGGGGATGAAATTTCCGAAATCACTTTGTCAGTATAAATAGCCTCGTTGCTAATTTGAAAATTGTTTGCTCCATGGTAAACCGTCCGTCCGTTTTTAACCAGATATTCGTACCGGAGTAATCCTAATTGTTTAATTTCCTGAACATAAGCCGGAAAATCTGATCCGGTTTTTACTTTGGCGTGCGCCGCCTTCATTTGCTGTAGTGTAAACATCTTTTTAAAATTTGATATTTCAAAAGTACTTTTAGCATACAGCGCCTGATTGTAAAAATCCGTTTATCTCAAGTTCTTTAAATATTCTTCAGGGGTTAGTGAAACAAACTTTTTAAAATCCTTTATAAAGTGAGCTTGGTCGTAATAGCTCAAAAGGTATTCTGCATAGTTCTGTTGGCCATTATCCATAGCTGCTAAAACATTTTGTGCACGAACTATCATTGAAAATTTTTTTGGCGATGCCCCAACTTCTTGCCGAAAACGTTTTTCTAAAGGGCTGGCGCTGGTATTGAGTTTACGAGCCAATTCCGCTATCCGAATAGTGCCCTTTGACGCATGGATATACTCCAATGCGTGGGTAACCAAAATGTCTGGTTGCCGGTCACTTAGTTGGTCGATAAGAAATCCTTCAATCAATTTGATTCTTGCCCGGTCATCTGCCGCCAAAGCCAACCGCTCTTCTATTTCGGATAAGGTTGAACGATCAAAAAAATGGCCTAAAGAAAGGCTTTCGTTAAATAATTCGTGCAAGGGAGTGCGGATAAATCGAGTTGCGCCATTCTCGCGAAAAACAACCAAGACAGACCCTACGCCCGCTGTATTATTAAATACGCGGTAGCTATCTCTTAAACCAGTTATGCCAGCGGTTGAAAGAAGTGTTTCTTGGCCATCATCAGTATAACTTAATTTCCCACGGTATTGAAATCCAATTACCAGTGCTGTATCAGGCAATACTTTATAAGTAGCTGAATTTTCATTCTCTGAAATAATCAAATGCTTAACGTAAGGCAATAATTGATTACAAGGTAAATGGACTTCAAACTTCATACAACTAAAGTTAAGATTTTAACTTCTATATATTTTGTCGTACCCAACCCTATATACCGAGCGTTTTAGTTTAAAACACTTCCCGTCACCATATTTAAAATCTGCCTTTATTAGGCCGCCAAGTCAATTAATAGTTGTAAGTCTTCAATAAAATTATTGGAAATCGGAGCCTTTGGGGACTTATTTTGACGCTGTTAGCAAAATAGCGGCTAACTTATCGGGCATTGATATAAATGGTGTATGGCTGCTTGGTAATGGATATTCCTTACTAATATGACCACTATTTTTCACCATTGCTTTTTGGAGATTAAAGCTAACTGCGTGATCATCTGTGGTATGGATATAAGCTTTCTTGCCTGCCTTGTTTCATTATTTGCCCATCTTACTATTTAGTGTTCATATCTGTTAAGGTAGGTTTATGAAATAAGTATCCAGGCGTTGATATGTTTGAATTTGACAAGTATTCGTTTGATGCTTACAAGCTCCGGATCGGTGTAAATGGCCATCTTTGTGTTATGAAATTAAATAACATAAACAAAGTATGGTATGTAACCGGCGCCTCAAAAGGTTTAGGCTTGTCACTGGTAAAAAAACTATTAGCAGCGGGCTATCGTGTAGCTGCGACTTCGCGTAATAAAGCTGCGTTAGGATTGGCAGTCGGGCAGACGGATAGCCAGCAGTTTCTGGCACTTGAAGTAGATTTATTCAATTCTGAATCTATTCAAAAATCAGTGCAACAGGCGCATGATCACTTTGGCGGCCTGGACGTGGTGGTGAATAATGCCGGCTATGGTATTGGTGGCTCAGCCGAAGAGTTGAGTATTGGCGAGATCAGGGAGAATTTTGAAGTAAATGTATTTGCAACTATTACTGTGGTACAGCGTGTGCTGCCTTATCTGCGTGCGCAGCGTTCGGGCCATATCATTAACATTTCTTCTATAGCTGGGTTTGCGCCTACTGCGGGGTGGAGTTTATACAATGCCGCCAAGTTTGCCGTTACCGGATTCTCAGAGGCTTTAGCGAGCGATGTGAGTGAACTGGGCATAAAGGTTACCGTGGTGATGCCGGGTGCTTTCCGTACTCAGTTTTTGTCCGGCGAATCTCTTTTTGTTCCGGCTAACCAAATCTCAGATTACGAGGCTGTACATGCCACATACGCGCGTTTTAAAGCAATAGATGGCAAACAGGCTGGCGACCCTGAAAAAGCGGCTGATATTTTTATCGCGTTGGCAGAAAACCCAGAACCCCCGGTAAGACTGTTTTTAGGCAGCGACGCTTACAGCCGGGCGGCGGCTAAAATTGCGCAACTGGCTTCTGACCTGGAGCGTGACAAGGCGTTATCACAGTCGACTGATTTTTTGGTATAATTGTTTTAATTTTGCAAGATGGCAGGAACAGAAACGCTGGAAGAGTTTTACCGGCACAAATTTGACCGGTCGCCCGAGGGATTGCAGAAGGATACGGGGCATTTTAATGTTTTTGATCTGGTGGAAACCGCCCGGCCGGGTAAGGCTATAACGCCTTACGTGCGCCGTGATTTTTATAAGATCATGCTCATCCGCGGGCGCAATGTTTTTCATTACGCGGATAAAAGCTTAGAGGTATCGGGCTCAACACTGATGTTTTTTAACCCTACGGTGCCTTATAAGTTTGAACGCCTCACTACTGAAACGACCGGCTATTTTTGTATTTTTAAAGAAGCCTTTTTTAGCGACCATATCCGTGGGCATCTTAAAGACCTGCCCGTTTTTGCACCCGGTGCAAAGGCGGCTTATATACTTGATGCGCAACAAGATTTACTTATTAACAATATTTTTGGAAAAATCAGAACAGAGATTAGCACCGATTATCCCTTTAAATACGATCTGATCCGTAGTTATGTGATGGAAATGATTCATCAGGCGCTGAAAATGCAGCCCTCAGAGGCTCTTTATCAGCATGCCGATGCCAATGCCCGTATAACCGCGGTATTTAATGACCTGCTTGAAAGACAGTTTCCTATAGAATCTCCTTCACAACAGTTACGTATGCGCTCTGCCAAAGATTTTGCAGGGCAGCTTTATATGCATGTAAACCATTTGAACCGTGCTATCCGGCTGACTACCGGTAAGACCACTACGGCGCTTATTTTTGAACGCTTGGTGAGTGAGGCCAAAGCCCTGCTTACACATACCGACTGGAACATTGCCGAAATAAGCTATTGCCTGGGCTTTGAGGAGCCGGCACATTTTAATCATTTTTTTAAAAAGCAAACCAGTGCAACCCCATCTGCCTACCGTAGCGGAATGGCGTAAATCTGTTTAGAATTTCCGGTTAATCAAAAAAGCCTTCAGTTATACACTGAAGGCTTTTTAACTTAAACCCGCGTTTATCGTATGTTAAATTATGCTAATTTTTTTAATCATGCAAATGTTTTGCCCTTAAATATTGCAGCATTAACAAAGGGCGATCAGTTTGAATAATAGTAGCATTATGTGCGAGTATCCAATCCCAGCTATCCTTTTTATTGTTTTCTTCCACGGCTGTATCATCGTCATGCCCGGCATTAAGCGATGCCCATAGGGAGTTGATCCATACTTTTGCCCCTGTCTTTCTAATAAACTCATTATTTGATAATATGGCCGAGGTATCCCTGGTAAAGGTCATTTCAAAGGCGTAAACTTTCATATTTGCAAGGTAGTCTGTTATGATCTTTTTTGCATTGGGCTTATCCAGGTTCACAATAGGCATATAAATAATTTTGCCAATCAGCGCGGGGTATTTTTGTTGTAAACTGTCAACTGGCATTTCAGATTTAAAAATAGCCTGTTGCAGGGTACCGGTTTCATTAAGTATGGCATAGGCTTCATTGTAATAAGGATAACTTTTATCCAGGTTTACTTTTACAGGCTTACCTTTAAGGGATAGCATAACTTCTTTTAAAGTAGGAATAGGATTGTTGGTTACACGTCCTAATCCATTCTTTAAACGGAATCCTTTAATTTCCTGTAAGGTATAATCACCCGGCTTACCTTTGCCATTAGTAGTGCGGTTAATCGTTTCGTCATGCATAATCACGATTTCACCATCCTTGGTTTTTTTCAGATCCAGCTCTACAATATCGGCACCCATATCGGCCGCATAAGTAAACCCCAACAAGGAGTTTTCGGGCGCATTGCGCCAATCGCCTCTATGCGCGGTGATCATCACCTTATTTTGGGCTGTAGCGCAGAAAGTAATTGCTTGCAATAAAAGTATTGCAAATAGTAATTGATTTGTTTTCATATGATATAAAATGTTTAAATGAAATGATAAGATGTTGACTATGGGTCTAATGGATCATAAGGATCCATGTGCAGGCTTTCATATACCGGGTAAAATGAAATTTCATGATTAGATAATTGCTTTTTTTCGCGATAAGGCAGATACCCCAGTTCACGTAAATTGCGGAGATCAAATGCTTTACTTCCTGAATTATCGGCCTGGCTTTTTGAAGTAATAAATAACGAAGGTTTGTTAACAGGTATGCCATACCTGATCATTAACCGGTTTGCATTCCTGATGTTGGTAGTGGTATGACGCGCCTGTGGCTCAATTATAATAGCATTTAAAGGGATGCCATATTTTTGTGTTAAATACTTCCGCATTTCAATAGCCTCGCAATAAGGCCCGCGAAAGGGATAACAATAACCGCCGGTGGTAATAATAAATGGTGCTTTACCACTTAAATAGCGGCGCGCTGCTACATCGCAATGTATTTTGTTATCGGGGCTAACGGGTGTGGTAGTTAATGGTGGGCCATTGCCTGGTATAACAATTGCCGCGTAGGGATATTTTTCCCATTTGGTGTTTTTTATTTTTTCAATAGCCCTTTTATTTTCTCCTTTTTCTAATGGTTCAAAACGGGCGGGTTCATCTCGGTCATTAGCCTGCATCAGTTGTAAGGCAACTTCAAGCGAAGGCTGATAAAATACGACCATCTTGCCCGTCACCTCATCAAGCGACGCAAAAATATCTTTCAGTACGGTTTTGTAGTAAGGAGAGGTAACTACATAATTGGCTGAGTCAATACGCGGATAGCGCATTTTTTTGCCTAAGCCAAACTGATTTATAATATAATTGATACCATAAAAATATTGATTCCAGGCACGCATGTATAGTTCATTATTGGTTAGGTTGATAAAACGCTCATAATAACCAGAGGGGCGCAAATGCTGATCTATCATGCGGTCAAATGCCTGTTGATGCAACGAGTATAAGCGTTGCAGCGCCTCGACTGCTGCTAATGAATCGCTTTTTAGCCACTTAAAATCTGAAACTAATGAGCCGGGCATCCTGCAGGTATCTGTTACATGCCGCTTTAGGATGCTTACCCGGTTTTGAAGAATTTGATTTAAACTTTTATCATTTTTTAAAATAGCGGCAATACCAGGAGTTTGATCAATGACCGTAAGCAGATAAAAGTTTTTATCTGCCACTAAATTAGCCGAATGTATTAAATGATAATTTTTATCATAGCCATTTGAATGTTTGAGCTGTGCTTTAACATTAATGCTAAAAAATATTATACTACATACCAGTAAGGTGCGGATGCTAAATATTTTCATTTTAGTGTAATTTGAAACGTTAGTTAGTTGCATCGGTTAGCCATTTGTTGGTTGTGCCAAATGTTTTTACAGGGTTATCTGACGCGGTAATAACCAGCGTGCCGCCATCCATAATTTCCTTTTGTGTGATCCAGTTCCTGTTAATTAACCGGCCATTTAAATAAACCTTACTGATATATCTGCGCGTTGGCGAAAAGTTTTCTACCTGTACTTCAAAGCTCTTTTTACCCGGTTGGTTAAGTTTTACATTTTTAAATAATGGCACATTTAAATAATAAACCGGCCACCCAATGCAGGCAGGCGAAAATCCGCAGGCGGCAAATACATACCATGCAGACATTGCCCCGGCATCATCATCCATTGTCCTGATATAGGCATCGGGCCTGTTTTGGTATATCACATCAACAAATGGGTCAATGCCCCGGCTATTGTCGTTAAAATAATATTGTATTACGGTATCGGCCGCCAGCTTATGCATTAAGGCCTGTGATTTCCAGGGTTCATTTGTCATGTTATACATTAGCGGTGCCTGTATATCCGGTTCATTGGCGTGGTTGTAATAATCATTATCAAAAAACTCGTCCAGTTGTTGTATATAGGTTTGTTCCCCGCCGGTAAGGGCCATTAATCCTTTAATATCAAAGGGTACAAACCAGCGATATTGCCATACTGTCCCCTGGTATAAATTGCGTGCGGGGATACGGTCAACATCACGTTTTGTAAGGTCCTTAAAATCCTTATTCCAATAAGTTTTATACTCCAGCGCTTTAAGCTTATACTTTTCGCTTAACACTTTATTACCTGTTTCGGCAAATAACTCGGCAAGTGCCCAGGTATCGTAGCTGGATTCCAGTGCTTTATCGGGATGGCTGTAATCCAGTCTTGAATTTTCCGCGACAAGTGAGTCCATTGGTAATGAGGCTTTATCAATATATCCCTTACGATAGGCGTCCAATAACACAACAATGGCATGTTCGGTACGTACGGTATTTGATGGCTCATGTTTAGTGGCATAGTCTTTTTTCCCGAAGCGATACAGGCTGGCAATTGATGACGCAATTTGTTTATACCTGTCGGGATATAGCAGCGAGAGCAGTGGTAATTGTGTGCGATAATTATCCCATATGGCCCAGCCGTTATAAACCGTATCAGTAGTATGCTGCAGCGTGCCATCAGTACCCCTGTAAGCACCATCGGGCTCAGAAACAATGTAGGGTGATTGTATGGTACGGTACAATAACGAATAAAATAATTTTTGTCTTTCCCTATCTCCGGATACCTCAACGCGGTTTAATGCCTTGTTCCAGCCTGTGGTGCTTATGTTTTTTAACTGGTCAAATGTTTGTTTGCCAATGGCCGCTTTTACATGTGTGGTATCTACCGATGAAAATGCGATACGTACATTAGTTTCCTTACCGGTAAAGCGTGCTAAAAGATGATGATCCTTCGGTTCGCTCCAATTTATCTCGTTATCAAACATTATATAATAATATATCCGGTATACACCAACATTGCAGGTGGTAGATGATTCTACCCAGCCACTTATTGTATGGGGGGTTACCTGGTGTTGTTCGTTTACAAAACGGTTAGCCAGGGTATGAGATAAATCAATATCGAAGCCGTTTTTAGCATCCGGAAAAGTATAATTCTCTATTCCCTGGTTATTATAAACGGTAAATTTTGCTTTGATGCCATTAACAAATTGGGTACTATACCAACCCGGGCCAGCCGCTTCTGAGGCTTTAATTAGTTTTGTTCCGGCATCATCATTAGTAAACGGCTTGATAAGGATATTGCCGCCACTGCCCTGGCAACCCACGCCTTCAAAACGGTTATGAGTGAAGCCTAAACATATTTTTGCCTTATGCTCATAGCCCATATGCAGTTTTGGATAGGTTTCAGGACAGATACTTAACATGCTAAACGGATAGGAGGCGGCAGGCGACATCTGCCCATGATCGCCGGATGAGCCTAAAAAAACGTTTACCAGGCTTGCAGGGCTCAGCGCATCTGCCGTCTTTTTTTTAGGCTGTGAAATAGCATTGCCGGCATACAGCAACCCCAATAAAATGAATACTTTTTTCATAGTTTAAAGTAAAAAGGGAGCCAATTTTGGCTCCCTTTAATTATTATTATTACAAGTTATTAATAACCTGGGTTTTGGTACATTTTTACCGGATCGAGTTTATATTCATCAAACGGAATAGGGTAATACCGATCTTTGGTACTGAAGTTAGATAGTTGTACTGCGCCAAAATCAGCAGGGTTCTTACTTTTAAAATAAGTTACCAATTCATCTGTAGTAAAAGTACGCAATAAATCAAACCAACGGTGATGTTCAAAGGCCAGCTCCACACGGCGTTCATGTAAAATAGCCAGTTTAAGTGTTGGGAACTTAGCGCTATAAGTCGGATCGGTCATAGATGTAGCATAAGTTGGCATACCTGCACGTGTGCGTACCATATCCAGGTACTGTATGGCAGTAGCATTATCACCAAGGTACATATTAACCTCGGCAAGCATCAGTATTACATCCGCGTAGCGCATCAATATACAGTCATTACCACCGTAACCTAAATTACTGGCCGCTGCACTCGCATCACGGTATTTGGTGATGAACCAATCTTTTACGATAGGGTCATTCGCGAATTTTACCGAAAATGCCATACGTGGGTCAGTTGCCTCATACTCATTGATCAGGTCATGCTGTACGTTACCGCCCACGCCGGATGCTGGTTTTAATGAATTGATCGTTTCGCCTTTCGCCTGGTTGTTTGCAGCTATATCTGAGCTATAATTCACATCGCCTTGCTTGTTGTTTATCTGCCAGATAAGTTCAGGACAAGTTGTTTTTTTATTTACATCAAAAACATCTGTGTACGGAATGCTACTTAATGCGCCAAATGTACGTAGTGAATAAGCGTTTGTTAAATAGGTTTTAGCATTATTCAGGTTATCCTGGCGTTTTGACTGGTCTTGAGTAAGCGCTATGGTAAGGTATACCTGGCCAAGCAAGGTATTAGCTGCAGCTTTTGAAATGCGGCCAACAGTGCTTGGCGTTTGCTGATTAGGCAAAGGAGCATTTACCGCATCGGTCAAATCGGCTACTATTTGTGCGTAAACAGTGGCTTGCTTTTCTCTGAAAGTACTTGCTGCTACATCCTCTGCAGTTGTTAGCTGTTTGGTTACCAAAGGCACATCTCCCCATAAACGTACTAAATGAAAGTACATTAGTGCCCTTAAAAATTTAGCCTCTGCCGCGTATTGCAGTTTAAGGTTAGGGTCAGGAAAAGGAACTTTATCAATATAAGTTAATACGGTATTAGCGCGGCTAATAGTAGAATATAAAGATACCCAATGGCTTTTTAAATAAGTGTTGCTGGGTATAAGCGAAAAGTTATTGAACTGAAAAGGTTCGCCCGCGTTTGATTGATTATCATTACGGCCTGTATCGTCTGATCGTTCGTCGGTCCAAAGACCGCTGTCTTCGCCAATATTATTACTGCTGCGCAGGGACTGATAGATACCGTTTACAGCCAGTAAAATATCATTTGGTGATTGAAAATCGGCGCTAACAGAAATAGCGTTGGGGTCGCTTTGTTCTAAAAAGCTTTTTTTACATGATGATCCTAACATGATCACCGTGGTAAAACATATGGCTATGATTGATTTGTTTTTCATTTCTATCTCGTTTAAATTCTTTAGAAAGTGATGTTTACACCCAGGTTATATGATCTGACCAATGGGTATACACCATAGTCAATACCAGGGGCAAGGTTTGGTGGTTGGGTACTGTTAGAAGCGCCGCTGGAATAATTATAATCTACCTCAGGATTATAGCCTTTATATTTGGTTATGGTGAACGCGTTTACCACACTGGCAAATATGCGCGCCCGGCTTACGCCCAGTTTACTCATTAATAAAGATGGGATAGTATAGCCAAGGGTGATATTAGTACACCTCAGGAATGAGCCATCCTGTAAATAGAAAGAAGATAAGCGGGTGCTGTTACTTTGTGTACCACCACGTGATGCACGGTAAAAAGAACCATCGCCCGGATTGGCTGCATTGCGGTAACGGTCGGCTACGTTTTCATATTGGTTACCAGAACCTTCGCCGTTATACAAATAATAATCCTGGCCGTCTAATACCTGGTTGCCGTATGAACCATTAAAGGCAGTATTAAAATCAAAACCTTTATAAGTAGAGTTAAGCCCAAAACCATAAGTGAATTTTGGATAAGGCGTACCGATAACAGTTTTATCATTATCATTAATTACACCATCGCCATTGGTATCTACAAAATACAAATCACCGGGTTTTACAGGGTTTGTAGATGAAGCAGACGGTGGTACTTTGCT
>DASWOZ010000175.1:0-10873 GCA_036398535.1 Mucilaginibacter sp.
TGCCACTTATCAATGGCAGTTTAATACTTTTTTATATATAATTATGCTCATCTATCAACTCCATATTTAATACGTTGCTGCGCCCGGATAACTGATGTGCTGCTCCTGTAACCGTATATCCCTTGAACCATATCGTATCGCTGGCGCCGTAATAGGGTTTATCCAGGTGCAAGTACACTTTTTCAAATGGATAGTCAGCCGCTTGTTTTTGAAGTATAGCTAATGTTTTATCTATTGGAGCATTCTTTTTGCGCAAAAACAATATTACATACCAACAGTGCAATCACTGTCAATATATGGCAGAAATGTTTTTTCATGGATATGACAAAGAGGTTGAAATCAAATATAATAAACCATAAGTTTAATTACAAGATGATCTGCCTTATTATCAAGCAGCTATTAAAATTTATTCTTCCACATCATGCTCTCAACCGGGCGTGTGGTGGGGTTGCTGTATTTTGCATTATTTTTTTTGTTATACGGCGTTTCAATATCGCCCTCAACAACAAAATATATCAATTGGCCAATGGGCATGCCTGCGTAAATTTTCACAGGCTGGGCGCATGATATTTCTAAGGTCCAGGTATTGCAAAAGCCTACATCGCCTTTACCTGCTGTTGCGTGTATGTCAATACCTAATCTGCCGGTACTTGATTTGCCTTCTAGGAAAGGTACATGCTTATGTGTTTCTGTATACTCTACCGTTACACCCAGATAAAGCGTGTTAGGCTGCAAAATAAAACCATCCTTGGGTATCTCAAATCCAACAATTTCATTATGCAGCTTCGCATCTAAAACCCTATCACGATAGGTAGCCAGGTGTTTCCCTAAATGTACGTCATAAGAGTTCGTTCCTAAGCACTCCCGGTCAAAAGGCTCAATAATAATATGGCCTTTATCAATTTCTTCCAGAATGCGCTTATCGGATAATATCATGACGGGTTAGTTATTTGCCCGAAATTAGAATTAATTGACATAAGTTTGCTATCCTTTTTGCAATTTTACTTTTATGGCTATAGCATACAGGCAACGGGTTGACGATGATACAGAGTTTGCGCTTTGGAAGATAGAGGAAAAAGCGGATGACTTGTACAACCAATTACAGTTGGACAAGGACGAAAAAGACTATGTAGAGCACATTAGCAACGGCAAGCGCCATTTGCATTGGTTAGGTACGCGCGTTTTACTGCGTACCATGCTGATAACTAATGAATATATTGACTGTAAAGTTGATGAGCATGGCAAGCCCTACCTGGTAACCCTGCCTTATCATATTTCATTAAGCCATTCTTTTGATTATGCTGCGGTAATGACCAGCAAAAAGCGGCCCGTAGGCATAGATATTGAACAAATAAAAGGCAAGGTTGAACGCATAGCCCATAAGTTTTTGCGCCCCGAGGAGCTTGCCTTTATAAATGAAGAACATAAAATACAACATTTGTATGCCTGCTGGTGTGCTAAAGAAGCTATATACAAGTGCAATGGCCAAAAGGAAGTTTCATTTATTGACAACATTTTGTTAGAGCCTTTTAAGTTTGAACAACGGGGTAACATTAAGGCGCACTTAAATAAAGCAGAAAAAAACCTAAATTATGATGTAGCGTATTTGCAATATGAAGATTATATGATAGGCTACGTAAAGGGATAAGGATATGAAGAACAAAAAAGTAGAGGTACAGGATTGGGGTTTGATTGATTATAAACAAGCCTGGGATAAACAGGAGGCCATATTTGCCGATACTATTAAATTAAAAATCGCGAATCGCGAAAGGCAAATTGTTGCGGCAGGTGATACGGAAGACGAAGATATTGCAACGCCTAATTACCTGATATTTTGCCAGCACCCGCATGTATATACATTAGGCAAAAGCGGCAAACCCGAGCACTTGTTATTAGATGAAAACGGCTTAAAAGAAAAAAACGCGGCTTATTATCCCATTAACCGTGGTGGGGATATTACCTATCATGGGCCGGGGCAGCTGGTATGCTACCCCATACTTGATCTCGATAATTTTTTTACCGATATACATTTATACCTGCGCACGTTAGAAGAGGCTATTATTTTAACCCTGGCTGATTATGGCCTAACAGCCGGGCGCTACCCCGGTTATACCGGCGTTTGGTTAGATGCTGATAATGAGCGCGCCCGCAAAATATGCGCTATGGGCGTACGTTGCAGCCGTTGGGTAACTATGCATGGCCTTGCGCTAAATGTAAATACCAATATGGATTATTTTAAAAACGTAATCCCTTGCGGTATTGAGGACAAAGCGGTTACTTCCATGCAAAAAGAGCTTGGCAGAGAAATAGACTTAAATGAAGTTCAAAAAAACCTGCTGCATCATATTTCCGCATTGTTCAATATGGAGATTTTGTAAAAGCATTGTATTTACATACTTACTTTAAATGCATTAGGCAAACTGTAACGCAAAACAGATGGATATACAGGCTTCAAACACGCTCGCCTACCTTGCCTTAGGAGATTCATATACTATTGGCGAATCTATTGAGCCATTGCAGGCCTATCCATACCAGTTAGCCGAGCAACTTACACCTACAATTAAGGTAGCTAAGCCTCAAATTATAGCACGCACTGGTTGGACAACCGATGAATTAATTACGGCTATAAAACGGGCACATATTGATAAGACATATGATCTGGTTACTCTATTAATTGGCGTAAACAATCAATACCGGGGATATAACGAAGACATTTATCGAGTTGAATTTATACAACTATTGCATACCTCAATAGCTTTTGCAAAGGGCAATAAAAATTATGTTTTTGTTTTATCCATACCCGACTGGGGGGTTACTCCTTATGCTAATGGTCAGGATAAAATTATTAGTCCTAAAATAGACCGGTTTAACGCCATTAATAAGGAAGAAAGTACAAAAGCAGGTGTACATTATTTAGATATAACTCCTATATCCAGGCAGGCGAAAACAGACTTATTATTAGTGGCTGATGATGGTTTGCATCCATCCGCGGCAATGTATAAATTATGGGTACAAGAATTGGCACCTATGGTTACAGTACCATATGCTGACGCCTAATGCACGGATAAAAAGCACGGAAGTATTTGAGTTCGACTCCTGGCTTTTAAAAGTAATTGATCAGGTACCTAACAATTTTACACCGCCTGCTTTCAGGTTTTTAATTATAGCTTCCTGTAATGCAATTTTGGTGGTCAAAAAATCAACGGGGTTTACCCACACATTTATGGTGAACCTGATCGAGTCAACTTCTAAACCAATAATCCCTACCCTTGCTGCCGGGTCAGATAATACATTAGGTGCTGCTTTTATGGCATCCAGCATAATCTGCCTAACCTGGTCAATATCTACATAGTAGCCTAAGCGTACTTCAAAGTCTAAACGCCTTTTGCCTTCGCGGGTAACGTTCACAATTACCTCGTTAAATAATTTGCCGTTAGGGATGATAATCGTTTTATTATCGGGTGTTATTAATACGGTATAAAATATTTGTATAGAGGTCACTATACCGTCCTGTCCCTGGGCAATAATATTATCATTGAGCTCAAAAGGTTTAAGCAATAAAATAAGCACCCCACCGGCAAAGTTCTGAAAAGTACCCGACAGGGCTAAACCAACCGCTACCGTAAAACCGCCCAGTATGGTACTAAATACGGTTATATCATAACCATTTATATTCAATACCAAAATAATCAGCAATATGTATAAGGCTGTTATTGAAAGACTAAGAAAAAAAGGTTGTAAAGATGAGTGGACTTTTCTTCGGCTCATACGGTTATGCAACCGCGCGCCAACTACTTTGATAAGCTTTAACCCTACTAATAAGAGAATTAATGATAATACCAGTTTAGAACCGTGTATAACCAGCCATTGGGCAGCCTCATTGTATAATGCTTCTAACTTCATAATAATAAAACACGAAGTTAGTAATTATTTATTTTCCGTAGATAGATACAAAAAGCTCGGGGCCTTTAAATAATACCCACTCAACCAAGGTTGAATGTATGTGTTTGGTAGTTTCTGCAATATGTTTCATGTGGTGATGTATTCAATTGTTGTGCCTGATTATCATTTATCAGACTTTGAGTACAAATTTAAGTTTAAATGTAACTCCAATATTACTTAATCAATCATTTGATTAAGTAATGACCATCCATTTACTTTTAAATGACTTTAGCCTCGTATACAAAACAAAACCCCTGTCTATTTTATTAGACAGGGGTTCTTAATATTAAAATCCTTATGAGGATTGGGAGATTACATCATACCGCCCATTCCGCCGCCGCCCATTGGTGGGCCAGCAGGCGCGTCTTCAGGATCATCAGCCAATACACACTCTGTTGTTAACAACATAGCTGCAATTGAAGCTGCGTTTTCTAAAGCTACGCGGCCTACTTTAGTAGGGTCAATAACACCCGCACCAATTAAGTTTTCGTATTTATCAGTACGTGCGTTGTAACCGTAATCAGCTTTACCTTCTTTTACTTTTTGTACTACAATTGAACCTTCAATACCTGCGTTTTCACAAATTTGACGTAATGGTTCTTCAATAGCACGACGGATGATCTGGATACCAGTATTCTCGTCTTCATTATCACCTTTAAGGTTAGCTAAGGCTTCAACCGCGCGGATGAAAGCAACACCACCACCTGCAACAATGCCTTCTTCAACAGCGGCACGGGTTGCATGTAAAGCGTCGTCAACACGATCTTTCTTTTCTTTCATTTCAACTTCAGTAGCTGCACCTACATATAATACGGCAACACCACCTGCTAATTTAGCTAAACGCTCTTGTAATTTTTCTTTATCATAATCAGATGTAGTGGTTTCCATCTGAGATTTGATTTGATTTACACGGCCTTTAATATCTTCAGACTCGCCGCTACCGTTAATGATAGTAGTATTGTCTTTATCAATAACTACTTTTTCAGCAGTACCTAAGTAAGTCAGGTCAGCGTTTTCTAATTTGAAACCTCTTTCTTCCGAAATTACGGTACCACCTGTTAAAATAGCAATATCTTCTAACATAGCTTTACGACGATCACCAAAACCCGGAGCTTTAACAGCAGCAACTTTTAATGAGCCGCGTATTTTGTTAACTACTAAAGTAGCTAATGCTTCGCCATCTAAATCTTCAGATATGATAACCAACGGTTTGCCGGTTTGAACTTGTTTTTCCAATATTGGCAACAATTCCTTCATCGAAGAAATCTTTTTGTCATAAATAAGGATATATGGATTTTCTAATTCAACTTCCATTTTATCCGCGTTGGTTACAAAGTATGGAGAAAGGTAACCACGGTCAAACTGCATACCTTCTACGGTTTTAACTTCTGTTTCAGTTCCTTTTGCTTCTTCAACAGTAATTACACCGTCTTTACCAACTTTAGCCATTGCTTCTGCAATTAATGAACCAATGATCTCGTCATTATTTGCTGAGATAGAAGCAACCTGTTTGATTTTGTTATTGTCTTCGCCTACAGTTTGTGATTGCTCTTTTAAGTTAGCAACAACAGCGGTAACGGCTTTATCAATACCACGTTTTAAATCCATTGGGTTAGCACCTGCTGCTACGTTTTTAATACCCGCAGTTACAATAGCCTGCGCTAAAACGGTAGCAGTTGTAGTACCATCACCTGCAATATCAGCAGTTTTTGAGGCAACTTCTTTAACCATTTGAGCGCCCATGTTTTCTAAAGAATCTTTTAACTCAATTTCTTTAGCAACAGTAACACCGTCTTTTGTGATGATTGGTGAACCAAACTTTTTATCAATAATTACATTACGACCTTTAGGGCCCAATGTTACTTTAACCGCGTTAGCTAAAATATCAACGCCTCTTTTTAGGGCGTCGCGTGCTTCAACATTGTATTTAACTTGTTTTGACATGTGATTTTTAATTTTGATTTATTGAATTAGTGAATTATTGAGTTTGGATTGATATAAGCGAATTCAGTCATTCACTAATTCAACCCTCCAATAATTATTAAAGTGTAGCGAAAATATCAGATTCGCGCATAATCAGGTATTCTTTACCATCAATGGTAATTTCAGTACCTGCATATTTTCCGTATAAAACTTCGTCACCTACTTTATAGGCCATCGGAATAAGGCTACCTGATATATCAGCATATCTGCCGGGTCCTACAGCTACGATAGTGCCTTTTTGAGGTTTTTCTTTCGCGGTATCAGGAATAATGATACCTGATGCAGTCTTTTCTTCTGCAGCAGCAGCTTCAACAACTACTCTGTCTGCGCTGGGTTTAATGTTTAATGACATAGTTAATTTTATAAATTTAGTTTATTATAAGTTTACGTTAATGCTTGCCTTGCAACATCAATTATGCCAAGCAAATGAAACCGCTATTATTGGCATGCTATACTGTTGTATTGTCAGATTTAAGTAATCTGATTATTTTTAATTTACATGGGCTTAAACTATCTGTGCCATCATGTCAGTAGGTTTTTACAAATAAGGCTTTGAAAAATTTCAAAGCCTTATTATTTATATCATCCCGGTTAAGGGGGTAAATTACTTTTTCTTGATAGGAGCCTGCAACGGAGGCACGCCGCCAGGTGCTTTAAACGGCGCGGCTGCAGGTGTGTTTGCAGGGGCCTGTAATGATTTTTTAACCTGGCTATCAAACTGCGAATCGGTTTGAACCGAGCCACCTTTTACTACCACGTTAATTATTAATGATACTACCATTAAGCTGATAGCTAATATCCAGGTGCCTTTTTCTAAAAAATCGCCGGTTTTTTGTACGCCCATTAATTGCGACTGGCTTGAAAAATTAGAGGTTAAACCACCGCCTTTAGGGTTTTGAATTAATACGATAAGCCCTAACAGAGCACATATAATAATAACAATGATCAATAAAACTAAATACATTTCTTTATATTAATTGGGTTTCTTTTCTAACTGTTCAATTTGGCCTGCAAAGTAAAGGCTTTTTTCCGGGAATTTCAACATCAATTTTTTGTAGGTGCTTATCGCCTTCTGATAAAGCATTTGCTCGGTATAAATACGTGCCAGGGTTTCTGTTACCAGTTCATCCCCATCTTCCGAACTTTTCTTGGCTTTATTTTCATTATCCAGTTTTATGCCGCTTGGATGTTTGATCTGTGGCTCTGTCTGTATAAATCTCTCAATGATCTTATCTTCTTTTCGCCCCGAAGTATTATCATAAGGCTTTAATGAATTATTGCGCTCCAACTGATCAATAGCATTGAGGTTAAAAATATTTTCAACGTATTGTTGCTGCAACTCATCTATATTATCTCTTTTTACAGGTTGTGGCGGTATTGGCGTGTTGGGTGTATAATTATAAACGTAAGGCTGGTAGGTAGACGCGTACTCCCGCCGTGTTTTATCAAGCCACCACATAAAAGTATAAGGCAGCTTTTCATCATAGTATTTTGATACATCCTGCTTTTTATTGGGCGTTTCCCATGCCGCGGTTACGGTAGTATTTGCAGGTGTGGTATTTTCTGCCAATACGGGGTCGGTTTCTTCCTCCTGCTGTTCGGTTAAATCCGGGGCAAATACAAAATGATCTGTAGATGATATTTCAGAAGGTATTTCGCTTTCGGCAGGCTTATCTAATTTATCCTCAATATAGCCGGAATGAAAAGTGGCTAATTGTTCCAGGTTAATATCTTCGATGCTGACGATCTCATCATATATTTCATCATCAATATCCTGATGAAAATACTCTGTTTTATCTGTAAATGGATAAACTGGTTCCTTCTTTTCAATTTCATCAGCTTTTTCCTCTTCTTGCGATTGTTCACTCTCTGCCGGTTGTGGAGCATAAGTATCAACAGCGGTATCTTTTACATCTTCATAAACAGGTTCAGGATCGGGAGCGCCGGCATCTGTTGTATATTGCTCCTGCTGGGCTACGGGTATGTTCTCAACCACATCCGGATCAACAGCAGCCACTACCCCGGCCGGTTCAAATTCTATTGCCGCCAAATCCTGCTGTATAGCGGCATCTGCTGATGCAGGGGAATATCCGGTTGCGGTATCAATCCCGGGTTCTTCAACCGGGGTATGAAATACCGGGCCGGTACTAAACGGATCTGCGTTAAATAATTTGCTGCCTGCCTCATTCGTTTCCGGTTCTTCAACATGCATAACCTGATCATCCCTTACCACAGGCAGGCTATCAGGATGGTTCACTATTTTATATAAGATAGCCGGATTAAAATAAACTGCCGAACGCTGTACATTTTGCGCATTACCATTACCGGCCAGTAATGCCCTGAGCAAGCCGCTTTGCGGGTATTCATCAATCAGCGATTGAATGTTTAACGTATACGCGTATTTGGCATCAGACGGCTTGGCCAATAGATCCCATAATACCTCAATATCCATACGATTATCCAAATTTTCCACGTGGTTGAAGCTACAAAATGATTACCAATTATTAAAAGCTCTGTTAAAAATATCGTCTATCAATTGCTTATTAATAGTTTGTATTAAGTTTTGCTCAGCTGTCGAAATATCACCCGTAAAATTCATTGTTTTGGTAAATGACTGTTCAAAACTCAGTTTTTTATTAGCATCGTAAACAAACTTAACATTTACTGTAATTGATAATACAGATGCCCCTGCAATAGGTGCTGTATTACTGTTAGGCGTTGCCTGGATAGAAACCGGGGCGATATGATAATCAATAATAGCACCTGTCATACGTGCATCCCCTTCTCCTGTTACAATACTTAAACGTGTAGTTGTCCTTATCCTGTCTTTTAAGGCTTCGGTAAATTGCTGGCTAAGGTTGGCTACAACCAATGGCGCGTTATTCTCAAAAAAACCAACATTTATAGTTTTCATTTCAGGCGGGATAGATTCGCTTTTTAAAGTATAACACCCCGGGCTTAAAAAAAGTAAACAACCCAATGTTACTACAATTCCCAATATTCTCTTCATCCCGTTTATAAATTTAATTCCTTTATTTTTCTGTATAATGTTCTTTCTGATATGCCCAGCTCATTTGCTGCCAGCTTACGTTTGCCTTTATGTTTTTTTAATGCCTTCCGTATCAGGTCCGATTCTTTTTCGATAAGTGATAACGATTCTTCTACCTCTTCGGCATCATGTGTTATATTATAGGCCTCGTTACTGCCGGCAGTAACATTGTTATTAACGGGTTGTTGCAGGGTAAATTGTGAATCGGTGTTCCCTCCCGGCAAATCAATATCCCGGTAAAGCTGTTTTAAAGTTTGCGCGTTATTGGCATAATTGGCGCTAACCCCGCCATTTTCTATCATATCTGCAACCAGCTTTTTCAGTTCTACCATATCACGCTTCATGTCAAACAAAACCTTATACAAAATATCCCGTTCAGAAAAGTCCTCCTTCGGCTGGCTTTCAATCCGCATAGGCAAATTACGGCCGCCCACCTCATGCGGAATATAGGTAAGCAAGGTTTGCGCGGTAATAATGCGGTCCCTTTCTAAAACGGCCAGTTGCTCGGCCATGTTTTTTAACTGGCGCACATTACCCGGCCATGAATAATTGATCAATACCTGTTGTGCCTCTTCATCCAACTGAATGGGTGGCGTACGGTATTTATCGGTAAAATCTGATGTGAATTTTCTGAACAGCAGGTAAATGTCCTCCTTACGGTCACGCAGCGGCGGGATACGCAAGGGCACTGTATTTAAACGGTAATACAGATCTTCCCTGAATTTGCCGTTTTTCACCGCGTCATACACATCCACATTAGTGGCGGCTATGACACGCACATTGGTTTTTTCTACTTTTGACGAACCCACCCTGATGTATTGGCCCGACTCTAATACCCTTAATAAACGGGCTTGAGTACCTAATGGCATTTCGGCAATTTCATCTAAAAATATAGTACCGCCGTTTACGGTTTCAAAGTATCCTTTACGCTCACCCACGGCACCGGTATAGGAGCCTTTTTCGTGTCCGAATAATTCTGAGTCAATTGTTCCTTCAGGTATGGCACCACAGTTCACCGCAATGAACGGCCCGTGCTTACGCGGGCTCATCTGGTGAATAATGTGCGAAAATACTTCTTTACCACTACCGCTTTCGCCGGTAATTAGAACAGAAATATCTGTTGGTGCCACCTGGTTGGCAATATTTATAGCCCGGTTCAATAAAGGCGAATTGCCTATGATACCAAAGCGTTGTTTAATTTCTTGTACTTCCATTTTTATTAAGAATCAAGATTTAAGAATCAAGATTCAAGACACTGTCTTGTTACTAATAATCTTATTATTTATAATATAATCTCTGAATCCAAAAATCATTTTTTGTATTTCTAATACAAATACTAAACATTCATTCAGCTTATCAGGATTACCATATTTTCTACGTTCGCATATTGAATAACTGGGTTTCCAATTCAAATGACGAGGTTAAAGCTGTTGACAAAAATTCAGCAAAATGAGTATTTGTACGTTTTCCAGACCCCTCTGCTATATTTGAAGGAATGGAACACCAGCATCTATTAATTTGATTGCTCAAACCATATCGTTCACTATCCGGTAAATCTTTAATATAATCAAAAATTAAGTCTGTCAGATCCATCGATCGTTGCCATATTTTTAAGTTTTTAAAATTATGATTCATTCTAATCTTGACTCTTAATTCTTGATTCTACTTTTACTCTACAATAACACCCATTAACGTAGCAGTTGTGCAGCGTTCGGCCATTACATTTACGTACTGGCCCGGCTTATATTTTTCATCCACCGGAAAAACTACCATCGCGTTCTGGTCGCTTCGTCCGCAGTAATCATTCTTTGATTTTTTAGAGAAACCCTCTATCAGCACCCTTTGTACTTTCCCAATTTGCGCCTGTAAACGAACCAGCGAATATTTTTGCTGCAAAGC
>DASWOZ010000176.1:0-1604 GCA_036398535.1 Mucilaginibacter sp.
GTTTTGCACGATTGATAAAGTAACAAAAATATAATTTATTAGCACGAGTCAAGTATCAAGAGCTAAGAATCGAGTATCAAGACAAAAAATAGAGGGGCATCTACCTACTTATTCTCTGTCTTGATACTTGATACTCGATTCTTGACTCTAAATCCACATAACTATATTTGCGCTTTATTAAACAGCAACATGAAGGTAGCCGGCTTTACGTTTATAAGGAATGCAGTAAAAAATGATTATCCTGTTGCCGAGGCTATTTCGTCCATATTGCCCATTTGCGATGAATTTATAGTTGCACTTGGCAATTGTAATGATGATACAGAAAGATTGATCAGGAATTTAAATTCCCCTAAAATAAAAATAATCAATACTGTTTGGGATGGTAACCTGCGCGATGGCGGGAGTGTTTTTGCTATTGAAACGGATAAAGCCTTTAATGCTATTTCTCTTGATGCCGACTGGGCCTTTTATATCCAGGGCGATGAATGTGTACACGAAAAATATCTTCCCCTTATAAAAAAAGAGATGGAAGATAACCTGAACGACGGCCGCATTGAGGGTTTGTTGTTTAAATACCTGCACTTTTATGGGTCGTACGATTATTACGGGCATTCGCGCAGATGGTACAGGCGGGAGATACGGATATTAAGAAATAATAAGGCAATCCACTCGTACCGCGATGCACAGGGGTTCAGGCTTGATGGCAGGAAGATAAATGTTAAGCTGATTGATGCCTATATATATCATTACGGCTGGGTAAAGCCGCCGGAAGGATTAAAAAACAAACTGCGAAATTTTAACCAGTTTTATCATGATGATACCTGGCTGGCTGAAAACCTGCCCGAAACCTTTGAGTTCGATTATAAAAATGCCGACCGACTGATCCATTTTACGGGTTCCCATCCGCAGGTAATGCAAAAGCGCATTGCAGCAACCAACTGGAAGCTGAATATTGATTTGAAGCAGCTGCATAAAAAAATGTCGGCCCGGAGAAAGCTGCTGCAAAAGATTGAAGATATTACTGGCTGGCGGGTTAGCGAGTACAGGAATTATAAGATTGTAAAATAGACGTTGTGGACATAAAAAAAAGTGTTTCTATAATAATCCCCAATTATAATGGCCGGCACCTGTTAGCGGAATATCTCCCCTATACTATTGCTGCTATTGAAAACGCGGGAACTATTTACGAGCTTATTATTGTTGATGATTGTTCGACTGATGATTCAGTTGCTTATATCCAAAAAGCCTATCCGCAGGTAAAATTAATTATAAATGCCGAAAACAAGGGTTTCTCCTACACTTGTAACCAGGGAATAGAACAGGCACAATATGAATTGATATTACTGCTCAATTCTGACGTAAAGCTCACCTCGAGCTATTTTGATAGCCAATGGCAGTATTTTACAAAGGCTGATACCTTTGGCGTGATGGGACGGATAATAGACATGGAAGGCGATCATATACAGGATGCTGCAAGGGTACCTAAGTGGAATGGCCTGAAACTAAAAACCGACTACTTTTATTATTCAAACGATAAGGGCAATTGGTGGCCAACGTTTTATCTATCCGGCGCCAATGCATTAATTGATGCGGCAAAACTAAAA
>DASWOZ010000177.1:0-10324 GCA_036398535.1 Mucilaginibacter sp.
CGTTTGGTTGATGTGGTACGATTTGAAAAGCTGGATATTTTACATGTACATTATGCTATTCCGCATGCTTCGGCAGCTTTTATGGCTAAACAGATCTTGCTTACTTATGGCATCTATATCCCTGTGGTAACTACCTTACACGGTACAGATATTACGCTGGTAGGTAAGGACCGCACCTATAAACCTGTAGTTACTTTTTCTATCAATAAGTCTGACGGTGTTACCGCTGTTTCTGAACATTTAAAACGTGAAACCTACGAGTTTTTTGATGTTGAAAATGATATTAAGGTAATCCCCAACTTTATTGATCTGGATCGTTTTAGCTTAAAAGCTAAAGACCACTTTAAAAAAGCTATAGCCCCTGCCGGCGAAAAAGTATTGGTACACACCTCCAATTTCCGGAAGGTAAAACGCACGGAAGATGTGGTCAGGATATTTGCCAAAGTGCGCGAAAAGATACCCTCAAAACTGTTAATGGTTGGTGATGGCGGCGAGCGTTCAGACTGCGAGCAGTTATGCCGCGATCTGGGTGTTGGCGATGATACCCGCTTTTTGGGTAAGCAGGATGCGATTGAAGAGATCCTTTCCGTATCCGACTTGTTTTTAATGCCTTCGCAGTCAGAAAGTTTTGGTTTGGCAGCGTTAGAGGCTATGGCCTGTAAAGTGCCGGTGATCAGTACAAATGCAGGCGGATTGCCCGAACTTAATTTAGATGGCGTTACCGGGTTTTTAAAAGACGTTGGCGATGTACAGGGTATGGCAGATAAAGCCATCTATATTTTAGAAGATGCGGCCCGCTTAGAAACCTTTAAGGAAAACGCGCTTGCACGTGCAAAAGAATTTGACCTGGCTAAAATATTACCTCAATATGAGAGTTATTACACCGGGGTAATTGAAAAAAGCAAAGCCAACGTGATGTAAACCTGCCGTTTTTTGGCAGGATTTATGTATTATTAGCCCAAATAATAAACTGTCATGAAAAAAGTATTTCAAATTCTGTTCGTTGCATTAATCTCTACTTTTATTTTTTCATGCGCCGGCATGAAAGGCGCCGTAGCCCCTGCCGGCCCCCCAAGAAGCGCATTTACAGGTACCTGGACATTAACTAATGTTAGTTATAGCGGATTAGTTGAAGGTTCGGTTCAAACGGTTTTTGACCAGGCCCCACCACAGGATTTTGTTAATAGCACATGGGAACTAACCAATAGCGGTAATGGAACTTATACATTGGCCAATGGTACCGCCCAGAATATTTATTGGTCGGTTAACAGCGGCGATGCCTTAGGCGCCATATTCCAGTTTAAAAAAATAAACCAGGGAGAAAGCCCTAAAAATGTAACTAAAGGATACCAGTTGGTTATTTCAAATAATGATGCCACATCCATGACACTTAAATCATTGGTTTATTTTGGCAATCAAAACGGATACGTGGTTTATACCTTTACTAAAAAATAGCTTACTCTACAGGTACCATTTTTAAACATACCGGCATACTAATGTTGATCTGCGTGCGTGTGGGCGATAGCTTACCCGACGGTTTATCTATTTTAAAAACACTTACGTTATCGCTGCTTTGGTTAGCAACCAATAAATAATTACCTGTTGGGTCGATCACAAAATTACGTGGCGATTTACCCATGGTGCGGTAGCGTTCAATAAAAGTTAGCTGGCCGTTTTCGGGGCTTATGGCATATTGTACAATTTCGTCGGCATCGCCACGGTTAGACGCGTACAAGAAGCGGCCGTCTGGCGATATATGAATATCAGCCGCGCCAACTTTGCCGGTATAACCATCAGGAACCATGCTAACACTTTGCAGTTGTTTTAACTTACCGTCATTAAAACTATAGGCAGTAACCACAGCGCCCATTTCCTGTACCAGGTACAGATATTTACCGTCAGCAGAAAAAGCCATGTGGCGGGGGCCGTTGCCGGGTTGTGCCTCTACAAATGAAGGCGTAGCAGGTGTTAATGCCGGTGTTTTTGAAGCATGGTAACTGTATATATTTATTTTATCAGTCCCCAGATCGGCATATAATAAGTATTTCTCATCGGGCGAAAACATGGAGGAGTGTACATGCGGGGCAGCTTGCCTGTCGGCATTGATGCTATGGCCTTCATCTTTGATAGTTTGGGTAACCGCGCCAATTGAGCCATCTTTATTTAAAGCGGCTACGGCTAAAGAGCCGCCGCTATAATTAGATACGATCACATTTTTTTGGTCCTTATCAACCGCGATATAAGCAGGCCCACTACCTGTTTGCTGCGAATTGATTTGCTCAAGCTTGCCCGAAGCCGGGTCAAATTTAAGCGCGCTGATCCCTCCGCCTTTGTCGCTTTCATTTACCGCATAAACAAATTTGTTATTGTCGGATACACATAGGTAGGAAGGATTGGTCAAATCATCAGCCTCTGCTAAATAGGCCAGTTTACCTGTTTCTTCATAAAAACGGTAAACATATATGCCTTTACTGGTTGCTTTGGTATAAGTGCCTATTAATAAATCAAATGTTTTAGGTGCAGTACCTTTTTTTTGAGAAAAGCCAAGTACAGGCAATATCAGCGAAATAATTAAAAACAGCTTTTTCATAGGGTTTGATTGGTTTATCTGTACGCAAGGTAGCAAAAACCACAAAAAAATCGCCCTGTTTTGCAGGGCGATTTTTTATTTTATCAAATGTTTTAACTGAATGATCTCTTTTTCATCCAAATAACGCCAGCGGCCACGCGGAAGATCTTTTTTAGTGAGGTTAGCGTAAACTACCCTGTCCAGTTTCACAACCTCATAACCTAAATGTTCAAATATGCGGCGTACAATACTGTTTTTGCCGCTATGTATTTGTACACCTATTTCCCTTTTTGAACCTCCGGCTACGTACGATACTACATCGGGTTTGATTGGGCCGTCTTCCAGCTCCAAGCCAAACTGAATTTTGTTCAGATCGCCCTGGGTTAAGTTTTTGTTTAGCTCAACCTGGTATAGTTTAGTAATGTTGCTGCGCGGATGCGAAAGCTTATCTGCTAATTCGCCATCATTGGTCATTAGTAATAGACCTGTAGTGTTACGGTCCAGGCGGCCAATGGGATAAATGCGCTCACGGCTGGCTTTTTCTACCAAATGCATAACGGTACGGCGTTCCTGCGGATCATCGGTAGTAGTGATATAATCTTTAGGTTTGTTTAACAACACGTAGGTCATTTTCTCGCGCTTTAAGGTTTCGCCATTGTAGCGTATCTCATCTTTCAATGGGTCAACTTTAGCGCCTAATTCGGCTACTACCTCGCCATTTACAGCTACCACACCTGCCAGTATCAGCTCGTCCGCTTTACGGCGGGAACATATACCCGCGTTAGCTATATAACGGTTCAACCGTATTAATCCCGAATCTTTTGCTTCGGCCGGTTTCCTGCCACGTAAGGTTCTTACCGGGGCATCGCGGTCAACGGTTATTTTATCGTATTTTGGTTTTGAACTTTCAATGCCTTCCGGTTTACGATAAGGCTTATCTTTAAAGTCGCCTTCGCGTTTTTTAAAGCCGATTCCGGCTGGTTTAGCGCCAAATTTCTTTTCGCCAGATCTTTCACGTGGTTTTGACCCTGCTCCTGCAAATTTTCTGTCACCTGATGAATCCTTGCTGAAACTTTTTGGCGGTCTGCTGTCTTCGCCGGATGATTTGCCGCTGCCAAAGCTTTTGGGTGGGCGGTCATCAGACGTTACTCTGCCTGAATAGGGTTTGCTGCGTGGTGCAAAAGTCTTTTTCTCGCCAGGCGATTCGCCATCCGTTGGCCTGCCGCTGTATGGCCTTTTTGGGCCAAAGCTTTTCTTTGCGCCTTCGCTAAAACTGCTTCTTGGTTTATCCTCGCCACCCGGGCGGCTACCATAAGGTTTTCTGTCAGATGAAAAGGGTTTCTTTTCTGCTGATCTTTCGCTGCTGTATTTTTTTGATGGGCCGTTGTCGGTCTTGTCTGAGCTTGATGAAGATTTTCCGCGGGATGAGGAAAATGATTTTTTAGAATTATCACCGCCTTTTGAAGGCCTGTTTGATGATCTGCCGGACTGGTCGTCGCGACTGTTCCCTGGTCTTTTAAATACCATAGTTTTTTGATTAGCGCTTTCGCAGCGTGAGGGTCAAAGGTACGGTTTTTGGGTGATTTTAAAGTGCTTTTTATAAGTTTTTTCATCGGTTCAAAAACCTTGTTTAAAGGGGTTTAAACCACGATTTTTGAACTATTTTAAAATATTCAAAACACTAAGCATAGGTTAAGTGTTTGACAGTCTGCCCGGTATAACGTACCTTTGCAAAACATTTTACCTAATGTACATTTAATGGAAATAAAAAAAATGATTAAAAAACACTTACTTACGTGCTCCGTAATGCTGGTGCTGGCTATCATTTTCACGCTTAACATTTGCAGCACAACGGTTATGAAACCGGCAAAAGAAAGCCACCTAATCTCCAGATTTATTTTTACTAATAATGATGCTGCACCTGATTATAGCTTCGCTAATGAGGCCCTTCCTGTACATGATGCCAGCGTAAACCGCAAAATGCGGCATTCGTTAATGCAACATACATACAGGACTGTACAATCAAACATTTTGCATATTAAGGCAGAGAAATTATTCCCCATAATTGAGCCCATTTTAAGGCTTTATGGTATTCCGGATGATTTTAAATACCTGCCGCTTGTTGAATCGGGATTAAATGAAGGTACATCGCCAAAAGGGGCAGCGGGTTTATGGCAGTTTATGCCAGGTACGGCTCGCACCTATGGGTTAAAGGTTAACAAGGGTTTAGATGAACGGATGAACATCCAGAAATCAACCATTGCCGCCTGCAAGTACATTAAAGAGCTGTATGGCGAGTTTAACAGTTGGACGTTAGCCGCCGCGGCTTATAACAATGGTTCAATTAAACTGGCAAAAGCAATGCATAAACAAAGTGAAGGTAATTACTTCCATATGCATTTGAACCAGGAAACAGGCACCTATGTTTATAATTTGGTAGCCATGAAAGAGATCATTGCAAAACCTGCAAGGTATGGGTATGGCACGCTTTATACAATGGTGGCCCCCAAACAATTACTGGCGTATAATTAATACGTAAATTTTACGGAGCACTTACAAGCCCGGCCTGCCCAGATGGTAGGCCGGGCTTATTTTTTGCGTATATTTGCAGGCTTTTAATGAGTGCATTATTGGATGAGTGAATGAGTGATTGTTACTCACTCATTCACTTATTCGCTCATTCAATAATTAACTATATGAGTACAAAACCTCTTGACCTGGGTGAGCAAAGTGAAGTTGAAGTTTACGGAGCCCGGGTACATAACTTAAAAAATATTGATGTTTCGTTTCCGCGTAATAAGCTGGTAGTAATTACCGGGTTAAGCGGCAGCGGAAAATCATCGCTGGCATTTGATACGATCTATGCCGAGGGCCAGCGGCGCTATATGGAAACATTTTCGGCCTACTCGCGTCAATTTATGGGTGGTATGGAACGGCCGGATGTAGATAAGGTTTCGGGCCTTAGTCCCGTTATCGCTATCGAGCAAAAAACAACCAGTAAAAACCCGCGCTCTACAGTTGGTACCATTACTGAGATCTATGATTTTATGCGTTTGCTTTTTGCCCGTACAGGCGAAGCCT
Organism: Mucilaginibacter sp.; assembly: GCA_036398535.1. GTDB lineage: Bacteria > Bacteroidota > Bacteroidia > Sphingobacteriales > Sphingobacteriaceae > Mucilaginibacter. Next base: position 5,651 of record DASWOZ010000177.1, read on the forward strand.
ATTCGTATGTAAGCGGCGAAAAGATGGAGCGCATGTCTGAAGAGCAGATACTGAAAACCATATTTGAAAAGTTTGACGGGCAGCCGGTAAATATCCTGGCCCCTGTGGTAAAAGCCAGGAAGGGCCATTACCGCGAACTTTTTGAGCAGATACGCAAACAGGGTTATTTAAAGGTTTGGATAGATGGCGCGATAGCGGATGTGGAACCTAAAATGCAGGTAGACCGTTACAAAATACACGATATTGATATTGTGGTAGATCGCTTGATCGTAAGTGAAAAAGACAGTAAGCGACTATATACTTCCATACAAGCCGCGTTAAAAATTGCCAAAGGTATTATCCGCATTGGCGATAAGGATAACAATGTAGCTTATTACAGTAAATATTTGATGGACCCGATTTCGGGAATATCATATGATGAGCCGCAGCCTAACACTTTCTCATTTAACTCGCCTTATGGCGCTTGCGAAAAATGTAATGGCCTGGGGTATATTTTTGAAATAGATGAGGCATCGGTAATTCCGAATCCTAAATTAAGCATATTAAATGGTGGATTGGCACCGCTGGGCGAGTATCGTGAAACCTGGATATTCCAGGTGTTAAAATCGCTGGCTAAGAAATATGATTTCTCACTATCTACCCCAATTGAAAAATTGGAAAAAGAGAAACTGGATATTATTTTAAACGGCTCCAACGAGATGCTGACCGTTGCGGTAGAGTACAATAAATGGAATGTACAAAGTTACCAGATCAGTTTTGATGGTATCATCCGTATGCTGGAAGAACAGCAGGAGCGCCGCGGTGAGGAAGGTATGGACGATATGGAAAACTATCGCGTGCTTAGAACCTGCCCCGTTTGTGATGGCGCCCGTTTGAAAAAAGAATCGCTGCATTTTAAAGTAGACCAAAAAAATATATTTGAGCTGGCCTGCATGGATATTCGTACCCTTCAGGATTGGTTCAGTAAGCTGGAAGACAGGCTGAGCGAACGCCAAAATGTTATTGCCAAAGAAATTTTAAAAGAGATACGGGCTCGTATTGTTTTTTTAATGGATGTTGGTTTAAGCTATTTAACGCTTGATCGCACCGCTAAAACACTATCCGGCGGTGAAGCACAGCGTATCCGGTTAGCTACGCAAATTGGATCACAACTCATGAATGTGATGTACATTTTGGATGAGCCCAGCATAGGCCTGCATCAGCGCGATAATGAGCGTTTAATAAACGCCCTGAAAAACTTACGTGATCTGGGCAATACTGTATTGGTAGTGGAGCATGATAAAGACATGATACTGGAAGCCGACCATGTAATTGATATGGGCCCTGCTGCCGGTGTACATGGCGGCGAAGTAGTGGCGCAAGGCACACCAAAAGAGTTAATGACCAAACATACGCTCACCACATCATATATTAATGGTGAGCGTGAAATTGTGATTCCTAAAACCCGCAGAGAAGGTAATGGCAAGTTTTTAAAATTAAAAAATGCAACCGGGCACAATCTGCGAAATGTTTCGGTTGAATTTCCGCTTGGAAAGTTTATCGGCATAACCGGTGTATCGGGCAGCGGTAAGTCAAGTTTGATAACGGAAACGCTATACCCAATTTTAAATCATCATTTTTTCCGGGCAAAGAAGCATCCGCTGGCTTATGGAAAAATTGAAGGCTTGGAACATATTGATAAAGTGATTGAAATTGATCAATCGCCAATTGGGCGTACACCACGCTCAAACCCCGCAACCTATACCGGGGTTTTTTCTGATATACGTAATCTGTTTGTGCAATTGCCCGAATCAAGGATCAGAGGCTATAAACCAGGGCGTTTTTCATTTAACGTAAAAGGCGGCCGTTGCGAAACCTGTAAAGGTGCCGGCCTGCGGGTAATTGAGATGAACTTTTTGCCGGATGTACAGGTACCCTGCGAAGAATGCGGCGGCAGGCGCTACAACCGCGAAACACTGGAAGTGCGTTACCGCGGAAAATCCATCAACGATGTGCTGGATATGAGCATTGAAGATGCCGTGCCGTTTTTTGAAAACATGCCCGCCATTTATCGTAAAGTGAAAACTTTATTTGATGTGGGTTTGGGTTATATCCGCCTGGGGCAGGCATCAACTACACTATCGGGTGGCGAGGCACAACGTGTTAAGCTGGCCACGGAACTATCTAAAAAAGATACCGGGAACACTTTTTATATTTTAGATGAACCTACTACGGGCTTGCATTTTGAAGATATAAATGTGTTGTTAGGTGTATTATACCAGTTGGTTGATAAAGGGAATACCGTACTGGTAATTGAGCATAACCTGGATGTAATTAAGGTGGTAGACCACGTAATTGACCTGGGGCCGGAAGGTGGTGCAGGCGGTGGACAAATACTATTTTCGGGCACGCCCGAGAAACTTTGTAAAGTGAAGGAAAGTTTTACCGGGCAGTTTTTGAAAAAGGAAATGGGGATTAAATAATTTACCCTGAATAGGGTTAACAATAAAAATTCAAACAAACCATTATATACGTTGTATTTATTAACCAAATGAACCTTTTTATGAAAAAGTTTTCCTTGTTTTTTGCCCTTACATTATTTACAGCAGTTGTTTTTGGCCAGGTTAAAAAGACGGTTGCTACTAAAATGACAACTTCGATGGCTTGCTGCGCAAAATCTGCCACGCAGCAGTTTGCCATGTTAACGGCCAACAAAAAGTTTGTCATGTCGCATGCTACGCCAAAACCTATTCATTTTCAAAGCAGCATTGGCAAGCCGGTTACTTATAAAACGCCCGATGGTGCCACATCAACGGCGTATGAGTTGAAGGCAAAAAATCCAACTAATAATTACCTGATTGTAATACACGAATATTGGGGTTTGAACGATTATATTAAAAAAGAATCAGAAACATTATACAATGATCTGGGCAATGTAAATGTAATTGCGCTTGACCTGTATGACGGCAAAGTTGCTACCACCCAGCAGGATGCCGGTAAATATATGCAGGCAGTAAAGGATGACCGTGCGCAGGCTATTATTAAAGGCGCCATTGCCTATGCCGGCTCAAAAGCACGAATTGCAACTATTGGCTGGTGTTTTGGCGGTGGCTGGAGCCTACAGGCAAGTTTACTGGCGGGCAAGCAGGATGTTGCATGTGTAATGTATTACGGTATGCCCGAGCAAAGTGTTGATCGGTTAAAAATGCTGAATGCAGATGTGCTGGGTAACTTTGCTAATAAAGACCAATGGATAAATACTAAAGTTGTCGCCCAGTTTGAAGCGAATATGAAAGCAGCAGGTAAAAAGCTTTATCTGCATCAATACGATGCCGACCATGCGTTTGCAAATCCAAGCAGCCCGAATGCTAATAATGAAGCCGCTAAAAGCGCGTATGAATTTACATTGGCCTATTTAAAACCACGTTTAAAGTAGTAAAATTTATAAAATGTTTACCAGGGCAGGCCATTGGCTTGCCTTGCTTTATTGTAACATTGCACAAATATATCATCGTTGACATCTGCAAATAAAAAACAACTTTCCTATTTATTTAAAGCCATTATACTGGTTTTAGCTTTTACGTTTATCTATCACGCATTTTTAAAGAAAGGCGAAGACCTTAAACGATTTGAAATCCTGATGGATGCGGTAGGTAATACGCAGGTTTGGATAGTCATGTCGCTTGTTTTTGGGCTAATGTTTGTTAACTGGTTACTGGAAGCCATGAAGTGGCAGTTTATAACCCGCCATCTTGCGCAGAGTACTTATTGGGAAGCTGTTGAATGTGTTTTTTGCGGGTTAACCTGGGCCATATTTACCCCCAACCGTTTAGGGGAGTATGGCGGGCGGGTAATGTTCTTGCCGCCCCGCAGGCGTATTCATGGCATGTTTGCCATGGCCGTTGGCTCATTTGGCCAAAATGTAATTACCAATGTATTAGGTACTATTGGTATTCTTTGGTTCACTATCCGTTTTTTAAATTTTAACAGTTGGGCAATTGCAGCGTTTATTTTGATAGGAATAGGCTATATAGCTTTATTCCTGGTGTTTTACTTTAATATTAAATGGCTGGTTTTTTTACTGAATAAGATTTCATTCCTGCGTAAATACCATCGTTTTTTTGATGTGCTGGGGCAATATAAGTTTGTTGAGCTGTTGGATATTATGTTGTTTTGCCTGGCACGTTTCTTTGCCTTTTCATGCCAGTACTATATATTGATCCACTTGTTTATTCCGCAAATTCCTGCGTATGAGATATTGTTATTAACCTTTATTGTTTTTTTCATACAATCGGCACTACCCTCGCTTGATTTGCTGGATGTAGCTGTACGCAGCGCCGTTTCTGCCACTGTTTTTTCTTATGTCACCAATCAGCAAATTGCGGTAATTGCAGTATTTGCATCCATCTGGTTAATAAATCTAATTATTCCCGCTATTTTAGGCTCCGTATTTATTTTTAAACTCAACTTCTTTGATCGCAATTCATAGTATAATTTGTTTGTCCCTTACAGGGTTATACCTGTCGGTCATGATGTATGTCATCATAGGATGGAGCAAACTAAAAAGCCTCCAGATCAATACTGCGTTCCCAGGTACAAAAGTTACGATATTAATAGCTGCCCGTGATGAAGAAGCGCGTATAAGCTATACTATTGATGATATTTTAGCGCAGGATTACCCAAAGCACCTGGTAG
>DASWOZ010000178.1:0-3301 GCA_036398535.1 Mucilaginibacter sp.
TAAAAACATGGGGCATGGTAAATGTAGCTCGCGAACCATGGGGCAAATTTGGTAAAGGCTGGGAAGTTCAAAAAAACTATACCGCCATGACCGTTCCTTATTACCATGCCATCATTGCGATACCTAAAGCCTGGACACCGGGTACAAAAGGCGAAATAAAAAGTGATGTCGTGTTTTTAAAAGTCGATTCGGTAGCCGATTTAGCACAATATAAAGGCAAGTTAAAAGGTAAAATTATAATTACGCAGGCAACACCGCCAAAAGAACAAAATTTCACTAAGCCCGAAGCCTCCCGATATACTGACGCAGAACTGGATGAAATGGCAAAAGCAACCCCACAAGGCCCCAGAACCGGGCGCAGGCCGCAAGCCCCCGCCGGTAATCGCATCACTCCGGCACAATTAAGCCAGTTTGAAGTAGATGAAAACGTAGGTTTGGTATTGAGCCAGGCACGCAGCGGCAGTACAGATGGCACGGTATTTACCACCAATGGCGCATCATATCGCGATACCGCGCATGCGGTTGCCCCGCAATTGGAAACCAGCGTTGAAGATTACCAGCGTATTTTACGCTTGGTTAAGGCTGGGATTAAGGTTACGATGGAAGCCGATATTAAAACAGAGTTTTTTGATAAAGATCTGAATGGCTATAACGTGGTTGGCGAAATACCAGGCACCGACCCTAAATTAAAAAGTGAGTTAGTAATGCTGGGCGCGCATTTAGATTCATGGCACGGCGCAACCGGCGGTACAGATAATGCCGCAGGCAGCGCGGTAATGCTGGAAGCCATGCGCATCCTGTCAAAAATTGGATTTCACCCGCGCCGCACCATCCGCATAGGCTTATGGAGCTCAGAAGAGCAGGGTGAATTTGGATCATCAAATTATGTGAAGAACCACTTTGCTGATCCGGCGGATATGGTACTTAAACCCGAGCATGAGAAGGTATCTGCCTATTATAATATTGACAACGGTACCGGTAAAATACGGGGTATATATTTACAGGGTAATGCCGCTGTAGGGCCTATTTTTCAATCATGGCTGCAGCCATTTAATGATCTTGGGGCCACTACGATTACCATCCGCAATACAGGAAGCACAGATCACGTTCCGTTTGATGCAGTAGGCATACCGGGTTTCCAGTTTATACAGGACGATATTGATTATGAAGCACGCACATGGCACAGTAACCAGGATACTTATGATAAAATTATCCCGGCCGACATGATGCAAATGGCTACCATTGTTGCGTCATTCGTGTATAACACTGCACAGCGTGATGAAAAACTGCCGCGTAAAGAATTACCGCAACCACGTCCTGCCAGGGCGAGATAATTAATAGTTATTATCAACCTGCCGAACATCTGATTGGTGTTCGGCATGGTTATTTATACCAAATCCCACTTGCTATGCTGCGCCGGTATCTCTACATTCATAAAGCCCTTTTCTTTTAGGGTTTTACTAAAATGCTGCTGCACCTCGTACTCACCGTGCACTAAAAACATTTTTTTTACTTTTTCAGGGTCCTGACACGCCAAAAAGTGTAACAGGTCTTCATAATCACCGTGGGCACTCATAGATTTAATTGACTGTACCTCGGCTTTAACCTCGTACTTTTCGCCAAAAATATACACTTCATGATCGCCGCGCAGCAAGTGCCCGCCCAATGAATTTGGCTCGCAATAACCTACCATTAATATGGTGGTTTTATTCGTATCTATATTGTTCTTGATATGATGTTTTACACGCCCCGCTTCGGCCATCCCGGATGAGGAGATAATGACGCATGGCGTCGGGTCATTGTTTAAGGCAATAGATTCTTCGGTAGATTGTATAAAGCGCAGTCCTTTAAAATTAAACGGATCATCGTCCACTTTCAAAACCTCATTAACCAATTTATTATATACTTCTGGATGATCTTTCAATATTTGTGTTGCTTTGTCAGATAGCGGGCTGTCCACATAATAAGGCACATCAGGCAATGCGCCCCTTAACTCTAAAGCGTTTAAGGCGTATAAAAGCTCCTGCGTGCGGCCAACACTAAATGCCGGAATAATTACCTTGCCTTTTTTTATTAAACAGGTATGTTTAATCACCTCCAGCAATGCATCTTCAATTGGCCCAATTTCTTTATGTAAAGAATCGCCATAAGTAGATTCCAATATTATATAATCAGCCTGCGGAAATCGTTGCGGGCTTTTCAATAACAGGTCGCCGTATCTTCCCACATCGCCACTAAATGTGATATGCATTTCCTTCGCCTCTTCCAAAATAGTTAAATGTACCGCTGCGCTGCCCAAAATATGCCCGGCATCAGTGAAATGAAATTTTACTCGTGGTGTTATGGCATACATCTCCTGGTATTCAACAATTTTAAACAGCCTTAGCGCATCTATAACCTGCTCATCCGTATACAAAGGTGTTAATAAAGGCAGCCCATTTTTAGCGCGGTGTTTATTGCTATAGGAGGTGTCGCTCATTTGTATTTTAGCCGAATCCATCAACAATATCCGCACCAGATCCATCGTGGCCGATGTGCAAAATATCTGTCCGTTAAAGCCCTGTGCAACTAAGCGGGGTATTAATCCGCAATGGTCAATATGCGCATGTGATAATATCAGGTAGTCTACTTTTTTAGGATTAAAACCAAAATGATCGTTCAGCTCCTCGGTTTGTTCCCCCATTCCCTGGAACATTCCACAATCCAGCAAAATACTGGTACCATCCTGGAGTTGAATTAAATGTTTACTGCCAGTTACATTACGCGCGGCTCCATGAAAAGTTATATTCATTTAGTTACGATTTAGGTTTCTGGTAAATCAACGAAATTCTTACTGAAAAGTATAATTAAAAAATAACTAAAAAATTAGTTGCTAAATTTAAAAGCATTCATTACCTTAGACTAACCAATTAGTTATTTATCAAGCATTACAAATATGAACTGGTGGCACTATCTTTTATTGGTAAATATTTACCTGATATTATTTTACGTTTTTTATGTTTTACTGCTCCGTAAAGAAACTTTTTTTCAACTTAACCGCGTCTATTTGGTAGCAGCGGCATTATTGTCGTTTTTTATTCCTGTTATACAAGCCGACTGGGTACAGCATTTATTTATTACCGAACAGGTACGTTATTCTATATATGGCGGTGGGGCTACTATTTATTCGTTTCAGCCCATTCAACATACGCAATTAACTATTGGGCAGTTATTTACCTATCTGTATTTAACCGGGATTATATTTTTGAGCATTCGGTTCATATTTCAATTACTCCGTGTAAATAAAATGCTGCATAATCCT
>DASWOZ010000179.1:0-5344 GCA_036398535.1 Mucilaginibacter sp.
CCCAGCATTAACTACGATACCCGTAATAATAACACCTATACCACAAAGGGTATGGTGATAACCGGTTATTACAACATTATGCAGGGTATATTGGGTAACAACAGTTACCAGGGAGGCTTTTTCAATATAGAATACTCTCAATTTTTTGCTTTGAGTAAAAAGTTAGTATTAGGCCTTGATGTACAGGAACAGAGCCTTACAGGCAGCCGGTCGCCATTTTATTTATTACCTGCTTTGGGTAATGACGAAATGATGCGCGGTTATTATAATGGCCGTTACCGCGACCGCAACTTCATTGCAGGCCAGGCAGAACTGCGTTACCGCATGAGCGAACGTATTGGCGTAGTAGGTTTTATAGGTACAGGCGAAGTATTTCACAGCAGCTTTAGTATATCGCAGTTAAAGCCTGATCTGGGTGGCGGCTTGCGTTACTTCTTTGACGTTGAAAAAGGATTAAGCGTCCGCCTTGATTATGGCGTGGGGCAAAAACCGGCAGGCGAAAAACGCGAAAGCGGTTTTTATATTGGGTTAGGGCAAGCTTTTTAATTACCTGAAACAGATTTTATGATTAAAGACTAAAATTAAATTGAAGAAAACAGATTAATCACGCGCTACGAATGCTTTAACCCCAAAAAAATCCTGGTTCAGGCAAACTTTATCCAAAAATCTTCCCTCACCTGTCCTTTTCTAAAAAACACTAATCCTATCCAAAACAAATCAACCGTCACGGTGACTTTGGGATGTGCTTTAATGTCTTTCCATACTTGCTTCATTTCTCCCGTGCGATATATGTCCGTTAAAACAAGCATGGTATTTTCATGCACTTTTGGCAAGCATTCTTCAAAATATTTCAATACCCGGCGTCCATCTCTTTCGGCAATTAAAACACAATCCAATTGCTCAATGCTGCTAATGTTTGTAGATAGGAAAGCCGCAGGCGTTGCTTTTTGCAAATAAAGCTTTGTAGTTTCGGTTACAGAACCTAATTCAACCAGGTTACCGGGTTTTAAACTGGCAACTAAACGGTAAAGCAATTGATCTATTTTGGGCAAGTTATCATTTATATGCTTTTTTCTTAGTTTTTCAACCTCAGTATAAACATTTTTGGCACGAAAATCGTAAATTACAGTATCAACCAGTTTATATACAAAAGGAGAGTGTAACCCATGTCTGTTTTTTGACCTTAACTGGTGTAACAGCAAATCTTTTACAAATCTTATACTAAACATGGTTGCAATAATAAACAACGTTTATTATTTTAGCGTTACAGCATGATAAATCTAACAGAAGTAAATTCATTAATACGTTTACTGGACGACCCTGACCAGGAAATATTCAGCCATGTGCATGAAAAGTTGTTATCATATGGCAGCGAGGCAATTGAGCATCTGGAATCTGCGTTTGAACAGGCATTTGATTCCGTCCAGCAGGAGCGCATTGCCAATTTAGTACATGAAATTCAATTCGGCACAATAAAAAACGACCTTAGGCTTTGGCACCAAAGCGGCGCTTTTGACCTGCTACAGGGTGCTTTGATCATCAACCGCTATCAATACCCTGATCTGGATGAGCAAAAGATCATTAACCAGATAGAAGCCATTAAGCGCGACATCTGGATACAGATGATGAATGAAGCCAGCCCGGCCGAGCAGGTAAAGCTCATTAATCATGTTTTTTATCATATCCATGGTTTCAGTGGCAATACAACCAATCACCAGGATCCACAAAACAGTTATTTGAGCCATGTGCTCGAAACCAAAAAGGGCAATCAGCCATCATTGGCTATTATCTATTCAATCATAGCGCAAAAACTGGATATACCGGTTTATGGGGTAAACCTGCCGCAGCATTTTATCTTAGCCTATGTTGACGAAACCAAACAAACCGAGTTTGAAAACGGCATCGTATTTTACATTAATGCCTTTAATAAAGGCTTTATATTTGGCCGCAGGGATGTAGATATGTTTTTAAAACAACTGAATTTAAAATCAGACAAACAGTTTTATGAACCTTGCTCCAATACAGAGATTATTAAACGTGTATTGCGCAACCTTATCAGTGCCTATGAACACCTGGGCTCAGCCGAAAAAGTTGCCGAATTAAATGAGTTGTTGGGTTTGCTGGATGAATAGTAATAATAAATGGGCATTATTTAAAAGTCCTGCGGGGATTTACTGGTATGACGCAAACGAACGATACGAATTTCCTGTGCGGTGGTCCTGTAAGAAATACGATAGTGATGTTTTTCGAAGGCCCTCCACGTTCCATCATTATCCTTTTTAAATTTATCTAAAGGATATTTTTCAGGATGCTCGGATAAATCAATAGTAAGATCAATAAGGTCATCCCTTACTGCTTCCGCATTTTGCAGGGAATCCAGCAAGATGTATAAATAAGCTTTTTTTAATTCAGCCTTAGCCCTCTTACTCCAAACTGTTACCATTTACGGGCTTCAATCTTTAAATCTTCGGCAGTTATAAAATCACCGCGTCCAATTTCAGTATTGCCGGCTTTAAGGTCTTCGTTATATTGAGCCAATGTTTGGGGCTTTTCAGTTGCCTGAAAACTAATCTCCATAAGCTTTAAGGTACGAAGCAACCACTCTTTCTTACCAGGATCCTTAATTTTATCAAAATCGATTATCAGTTCCATTTATAAAATTTTACATCGTCTTGCACAAAGCTATTCAAATATCGCAAACATTACAATAGCCTGCACTACTCACAGCCTGTATGAGCAAAACGTCAATATCCGCCAATTTAAATTTGGTAAAATAATCCATTTTTAGGTAAATTGCCCAATTCTGAATTTAATACCAAAAGCCATGATTGACACGCTGGACATCAAAATTACCAAAACAAATAATTCCCGTTTGGCAGAAACGGATTTTAACGATTTACCTTTCGGACACGTATTTTCTGACCATATGTTTGTGGCCGATTATACCGACGGAGAATGGAAGAATTTTCAAATTGTTCCTTATGGTGACATTCCCCTTAGTCCTGCTATTTCATCACTTCATTACGGGCAATCATTTTTTGAAGGTTTAAAAGCCTATAAACATGCCGATGGCAAAGTGTCCATCTTTCGCCCGGATAAAAACGCGGCCCGTTTTAACAAATCAGCCGAAAGATTGTGCATGCCGCACCTACCCGAAGAAATATTTATTCAAAGCCTTGCTGCTTTAGTAAATATTGACCGCGACTGGATACCTGCAAAACCAAGCTATTCGTTATACCTGAGGCCATTTATGTTTGCTACTGCGCCTTATTTGGGTGTAGCGCCTTCTAAAACTTATAAGTATATGGTTTTAGCCTGCCCAACCGGCTTATACTTTTCAAAAGCACTTAGGGTAAAAATAGAAACTCATTATACCCGTTCTGCCGAAGGTGGTATGGGCTATGCAAAATCATCAGGAAACTATGGCGGTGCCATGTTGCCTGCACGTAAAGCTACCGAAGAAGGTTTTGACCAATTAATTTGGACAGATGCCCGGGACCATAAGTATATTGAAGAAATGGGTGCAGCCAACGCCATGTTTGTATTAGATGGCAAATTAATAACCCCGTCAACACAAGATACTATTTTAGATGGCGTAACCCGCAACACTGTTTTAACGCTGGCCCGCGAATGGGGATACCCTGTTGAGGAGCGCCGTGTTTCTGTAGAAGAAATTATTGAAGGCGCTAAAACAGGCAGGCTTACTGATGCTTTTGGAGCAGGTACGGCTGCTACGATAGCCCCGGTTGGTTCTATAAGTTATAACGGTGAAGAGTATTTTTTAAGCGATCCGCAAGAAAGAGAATTTTCACAAAAAGTATTAAAAACGTTAGATGCCATCAGGTACGGAAATACGCCCGATACCCACGGCTGGAACTATATGGTATAACAGTCCAATCATTTAAAAGCCTTAAAAGTCCGGAAGACAATATGCCTTCCGGACTTTCTTTTTTTTATAGCCCGCTTAATCATAATAAATACGTTAAAATTGTGTTGTTAAGCTATCAAAATATCTTTACTTTAATTAGTCATGAAAAACCTGCATTACAGCCTTATTTGTTTAATAAGTGCTCAATTATTCTCTGTTAGTATAGCTAACGCCCAAACCCCCACTGCTAACCCATCAGTTTTAAAAATGCCCCCATCTGCCATAACTGTAGATGCCGATTTAAAAGACTGGGGCGATAGCCTGCAATATTATAATGCCGAGAATAACGTGAGATACACCATAGCAAACGATAAAGAGAATTTATATTTTGCAGTAAGAATAGATGACCGGGTTGAAGCGGCCCGGATATTAAAGGCCGGCTTAACTTTAGGTGTTGACCCAAAAGGTAAAAAGAAATCATCCTATAGCATAACTTTCCCGTTAAATGCACAGGTTGGCAACATGCCGGCAACGGCCCAGCAAGAAAGCTATAATGACATTACACAAGCCGACCGTGATGAGTTGTCGCGCGAAAAAGTAACCACACTGAGAGGAATAAAAGTGGAAGGTTTTAAAGATATTGAAGGTGAGATGATAACCACATCAAACACCTATGGTATTAAGACCGATATAAACTATGATGCTAAAGGTAATTTAGTTTTAGAAGCAGCCATTGCCTTAAAGCTTTTCCATACAGATGAGCATGCAAAAACCGAATGGACATTTGATGTTAAAATAAACGGCGTAAACCGTCCCAGCGAACTTACCAGCAGCGCTAATGCAGGTGGCAGCGGTATGGGCGGCGGTCGTGGAGGCATGGGTGGCGGTGGTATGGGCGGTGGCCGTGGCGGAATGGGCGGTGGCCGCGGTGGAAGAGGCGGCGGCGGTGTTTCCAGGCAAGGAGCAACTACTCCCGGTGGTGATAGCGGCTTACTATCTAAATCAGTCGATTTTTAAGGAAAATTCTATTTATCTAACGTACAATAGTCCGGTTCGTGGTATGTGTAGCCTGTAGCGTGGAATATCATTGCTACAGGTTACTAATCTACTCCACACTAACAGTCAATCCTTCTTGCTGCAATATTTTGCGGTATATTTCCATTTCGGTAAATGACCCCTCCAAAACGGCGCATTTACCTTCGTTATGTACTTTCCAGGCTATCTTTTCGGCCTGTGATTCCGTATAATCCAGGTATTTCATCATACAATAAATCACATGGTCAAATGTGTTAACATCATCGTTCCACAAGATCAGTCGGTGCAGTTCTTTAAGCCCTGCCAATACCTCTTCAAGGGTAAAGGTTTCTTCTTGTACTTCGGTTGGCATGTAATGACAAAATTACTCAAAAACACCTGAAAGTTTTAAATTAACCTGAAAAAATTATAAATTCACAACACCCTTTTTAATAAACTAAG
>DASWOZ010000180.1:0-2257 GCA_036398535.1 Mucilaginibacter sp.
ACGAAGCAATCTCTGAACTTTGGATAATTGCCAAGTATGTGTAGAGATTGCTTCGTACCTCGCAATAACGGGTAGTAAAGTAATATGAAGCTTAGAACCTGATAAATCTTAAAATTCCGCGTTCTTTGGGAACCTTGGGAAAGGTATTACATCGCGGATATTACCCATACCAGTAACAAATAACACTAAACGCTCAAAGCCTAAACCAAAGCCGGCATGTGGGCAAGCTCCAAAGCGGCGGGTATCTAAATACCACCATAGCTCATCTTTAGGGATGCCCATTTCGTCCATGCGTTGTTCCAGCTTATCCAAACGCTCTTCACGTTGCGAGCCACCTACAATTTCGCCAATACCCGGAAACAGGATATCCATAGCACGCACAGTATCATGTCCGTTAGCATCGGTTTCGTTTTGGCGCATGTAAAATGCCTTGATAGCCTTTGGATAATCGGTTAATATCACCGGCTTTTTAAAGTGCTTTTCTACCAGATAGCGCTCATGCTCTGATTGCAGATCGGTTCCCCAGCCTTCAATAGGATACTGAAATTTCTTCTTTTTGTTAGGGGTTGATTCTTTTAAAATATCAATCGCCTCGGTATAAGTTAACCGTTGAAAATCGTTATCCAGGCAAAACTGCAACTTATCTAACAGGCTCATTTCTGAGCGCTCCTGTTGTGGTTTTTGTTTTTCCTCTTCCTCCAGGCGCTGACTTAAAAATTCCAGATCTTCTTTGTTTTTTTCTACCGCATAGCCAATTACATATTTCAGCAAGGCCTCGGCCAGGTCCATGTTATCTATCAGGTCATAAAAAGCCATTTCAGGCTCAATCATCCAAAATTCCGCCAGGTGACGGGTAGTGTTTGAATTTTCGGCTCTGAAGGTTGGCCCGAAAGTGTATATATCGCTCAAAGCCATAGCGCCCAACTCGCCTTCCAGTTGCCCGGAAACGGTTAAGTTAGTGGCGCGGCCAAAAAAATCCTGTTTAAAATCAATTTCACCGTTGTCTGCTTTTGGCGGATTAGCCAGATCAAAGTTAGTTACGTGAAACGTTTCACCTGCACCTTCGGCGTCAGACGCGGTGATGATGGGCGTATGTAAATAAACAAAACCACGTTCCTGAAAAAACTGGTGCACGGCATAGGCCAGCGTATTACGCACCCTGAAAATAGCGCCAAAAGTATTGGTACGGAAACGCAGGTGCGCTATTTCGCGTAAAAACTCCAGGCTATGCTTTTTAGGCTGTAAAGGATATTTTTCAGGATCGCTGTCGCCTAATATTTCAATAGTCGTCGCTTTAACTTCTACCGTTTGGCCCTTGCCTAATGATGCCACTAACTGGCCCACCACGCTGATAGCGGCGCCGGTAGTTATACGTTTTAACAAGGCTTCGTCGGTATTTTGAAAATCAACAACTACCTGTATATTGCTATTGGTTGAGCCATCATTCAAAGCAATAAACTGGTTATTACGGAAGGTACGTACCCACCCTTTAACAGTTACTTGTATATCGGTTTCTTTACTCTCCAATAATGCTTTGATCTTTATTCGCTGGCTCATATAAAATTATTTTGAGCGGCTAAATTACGATTATTTGATTTATACAGACTTACGAAGTTTTAAAAACTTCGATTTCTATGAGCGCAGGAAATCACAATCCATTTACTAAGTTTGTGCATGAACCCTAAAGTAAGCCTTGCCATTGGTATATTGTGTATTGCATTTTCGCCAATTTTTGTAAAGCTTGCTGACGCTTCGCCAATTGTTTCGGGTTTTTATCGTATGTCTATGGCTTGGGTGGCACTGGCACCTTATGCGTTAATAAAGGGTAACCTGCGCATTCAAAAAAAAGATCTGTTATTAGCTTTATTAGGCGGGGTAGTTTTCGCCTCGGACATTGCCATTTGGAATATGTCGCTGATATTGATCAGTGCTACGGTATCTACACTGATCGCTAACCTTGCCCCGGTTTGGGTGGGTTTGATGAGCTACCTGTTTTTAAAGAAAAAATCGGGCCCGTTATTTTGGATAGGCACCTTTATAGCCATAGCCGGTATGGTGGTATTGGTTGGTGTTGTAAACCTGGTACATTTTCAGTTTAACATAGGGTTAGTATTCGCGCTGGTAGCCAGTTTTTTTTACTCCATTTACATTATGCTTACTAAGGGCATATTACAGCGCATAGCTACCACTACATTTATGTTTTACTCTATGGCCGCATCAAGTGTATTTTTACTTGCCATTTGCTTGTTAATGGGTT
>DASWOZ010000181.1:0-2229 GCA_036398535.1 Mucilaginibacter sp.
CTTAACCTTTTTGTTTGATGGGAATATCATGCACAAAGACGGCCTCGGGACAGAAGTAGAGATCAAACCCGGCCAGGTAAACTGGATGACAGCAGGCAGCGGTATTGTGCATTCTGAAAGAACACCGGCATATCTGCGCGATAAAGAGAAAAGTATCCACGGGTTACAAATATGGGTGGCACTGCCAAAAGCATTAGAAGAAATGCCACCCTCGTTTTATCATGCCGACGCGGAGGTACTGCCGCAATGGGAAACAGACGGCGTTACTTATAAATTGATTGCCGGTTCCATAATGGATAAAACATCACCGGTACCGGTTTTTAGTCCGCTGTATTTTTTAGAGCTTAAAACTAAGGAACGCAGAACGGTTAAAATTGGTAATGAGCTTTATGGCGAAGCGGGTTTATATATTTTAGAAGGCAGCATTGAAAGCGAGGGTACAACCTTTGGCCCCAAAGAGCTATTGGTAGCCAAAGACAATAGCCTATGCGAGTTTATATTAAATGAAAACAGCACCATTTATTTTTTTGGTGGCGAGCCGTTCCCCGAAGAACGGTTTATTTACTGGAACTTCGTTGCGTCAGACTATGAACAGATTGAGCAGGCGAAAAATAAATGGCGCGAGCAGCAATTTGTCCCTATTCCCGGCGAAACCGGCTTTATTCCATTGCCGCCCGAAAGCGATCATTTAAGGCAGCACCGGTAACTACCGGGCAAACTTATTAACAAATGATAACTTAATTTCTAATAAAGGCGCAGGTAACACTGCGCCTTTATTTTTGTGCAAAACTACCATGAAAAAAGTAATCGTATTGCTGCTGGCCCTGGGGTTTGCTTCGCAATTAATTGCACAACAATACAAAACAACCAACGTAGTTATTGTAACCCTTGATGGCCTGCGCTGGCAGGAAGTTTACCGGGGGGCCGATTCGGCACTAATCAATTCAAAATATACAGAAGATAAGAAGGGTATCCAAAAGCAATTTTGGGCTTCATCTGCAGATGAACGCCGTAAAATGCTGTTCCCGTTTTTATGGTCTGTTATGGTACAACGCGGGCAGCTATATGGTAACCGCGATATAGGCAGCAGGGACGAAGTGTCTAATCCCTATTTTTTTTCGTACCCGGGCTATAACGAATTATTTACAGGCTTCCCTGATCCGCGCATTAATACCAATGGCCCAATCATTAACCCCAATATCAACGTGCTGGAGTTTTTAAATAAGCAAAAAGGGTTTGAAAATAAAGTAGCCGTATTTTCATCATGGGAAAGGTTTCCGCAAATATTGAATGCTAAACGTTCCGGCTTACTAATTAATTCGGGCTATATGGATTTAAACCTGCCCGGTATGAGTGCGCAACTAAAATACCTGAACGAAATACAGTATAAAGCGCCGCATTACCTGGGCGATTCTACCCGGATAGACTTTTTAACTTATGAGTTTGCCAAGAACTATTTAAAACAATACCAGCCACGTGTACTGTATATCGCCCTTGATGAAACCGACGAGTTTGGCCATGCCGGTAACTACCAGTTTTATCTGGATCGCGCCCATCAGGAAGACGCTTACATAAAAGAACTATGGGAGTATCTGCAATCCACCCCGGCGTATAAAGACCAAACAACATTGATCATCACTTCCGACCATGGCCGTGGCGATACACCGGCTACCTGGCGTAACCACGGCATGATGATCGCGCCGCATTCCGAACAAACCTGGTTTGCCGTAATAGGCCCTGATACGCCGCCGGGCGGCGAAATGCGGATGATTGAAACCACCTATCACAAGCAACTGGCACAAACCATATCAAAATTATTAGGCTTTGATTTTAAGGCAGCCTCGGGCCATGAAGTTGGCGATGCTATTAATAGTGTTACCAATGGGGTGACGTGGTTGGGTGCATCCAGATAAATGCGCGGGAATAATTACAATTCTATGATTTGTAAAACTGTACCTTCGCCAAAGGTATTTTTCTTGAAAAAGCGCTTAATTTATTGGCTTTCAACTTCAACAATAATAAATTATAAGAATTAATAACATGAAAAAAATTGTTGATTACAGGAAGCTTTTAGGTGTTAATGAAGCTGCAGAATTACAGGAACTAAAATCTATTTACCGTGGGTTAATGAAAACCTGGCACCCCGATAAGTTTCATGATAATGCCGAAGGTAAAGCAGAAGCAGAGGATAAAAGCAAGGCTATTATTGAGGCTTATCATTTTTTGGTG
>DASWOZ010000182.1:0-10261 GCA_036398535.1 Mucilaginibacter sp.
GGAAGTAAGTGCGCTTATAAAATCACCTGTCATGCTGTAAAGGTACGAAGCAATCTCTATGAGGTAGGCGGCAAACCTGCATAACCGATTTGCATATGCAGGGATTGCTTCGTACCTCGTAATGACCGCGCGAAAGAAAAGTTTGTTATTGCCCTTGAGCCAAGGTATAACCTATTTTCCCGCCAAAATTCATCAGGAACTCAACCGAACAAACCTTTACTTCTTCAGAAAGATCTGCGGCGATGTGCAGTATTTCTTTTTGTTTAATGGTTGTTCCTGCCTTTTTTTCAAACCGGATCCGGTATTCGTTCACCAACTCAGTATAAATAGAACCTGTAGGCCAAACCTGCGTACCACGGTTGGAGATCATCACCAGATCAAAATTCTCGTTATAGAGCAAACTCTTTTTGGCCACAGCGGCTAATTCATCAGGCTGCACATTCGATTCTACAAACACGTCTACTCCTATCATTTCCTCTTCTACATTGGCACCGGTAAGTGTCAGCTTGTTTTTAACGGGGCTTTTATGGTGCTGTACTTCAAAATCACTGCTGGCAAATACGCCACCATTAGCAGGCACCTTGCCTAAGTTAGCTATTATAGCATCTGCAAAAGCCTGAGTGCCTAATGCCGGGGTAGATTTATCTCCAAAATCACCTGTATGTACACCTTGCTCTAATGTATACAGCAATGCGTTTTCAATAGTTGCCGCGTTGGATGAATGCCCTAAAAATCGCAGCATACCTATTCCCGAAAGCAACAATGCTGTGGGGTTAGCTATTTCGCGGCCCGCAATATCAGGCGCAGTGCCATGTACGGCTTCAAAAATGGAAATATTATCACCAATATTAGCCGATGGCGCAAAACCTAAACCGCCTACTAATCCGGCGCAAAGATCAGATACAATATCACCCTGCAAATTGGTTAATACAATAGCCTCAAACATTTCCGGGCGGGATACCAGTTTCATACATAGATCATCCACAATAATATCTGATGCCTCAATATCCGGATACTCTTTTGCTACCTGTTGAAACACTTCAAGGAAAAGGCCATCAGTCAGTTTCATAATGTTAGCCTTGTGGCCGCAGGCTAATTTTTTATAACCCTTACGGCGCACCATTTCAAACGCATAACGAATAACCTGCTCCGACCCCGGTCGGGTAATGATCCGACGGCCAACAGCTACATCATAAGTTAATAAATGCTCAATACCACCGTAGGTATCTTCAATATTTTCACGAACAATGGTTAAATTTATAGGGATACCTGCCTTTGAAAAAACAGTATCTACACCATTCAGCGTCCTAAAATCGCGTTGATTGGCATACGTGTTCCAAACTTTACGCGCGGTTACGTTTATGCTTTTTACACCTTTGCCTTTTGGCGTTTCCATTGGTCCTTTAAAAAGGATACCCAGGGTTTCAATAGTTTCTTTAGCCTTGGCGGTCATCCCGGTTGAGTGGCCTGCATCAAAATAGGATTTACCCATTTCAACAAATTCATATTCTAACTGAACATTACTGGCTTTAAAAATTTTCAGAACAGCCTCCATTATTTCGGGGCCGATACCATCACCATTGGCTACGGCAATTTTAGTATTCATAGGAAAAGAAAATGTATTATTAAAAAACATGCGAATATACATCAAAAACAGGCAATTTTTAAGCTATAAAGCAAAATGGCTATGCTTTTTGAAAGATTTAGGGTAAACTTGCAGCACTATAATGAAAGCATTTTACGGAGATTTAAAATTGGGTATTTTGGGCGGCGGGCAATTGGGCCGCATGCTGATACAACAAGCCATTAATTACAATGTACTTATAAAAGTGCTTGATCCTGACCGTGAGGCTCCTTGCCGTAAATTATGTGATGAATTTGTAGTTGGCTCCCTAAGCGATTATGCAACTGTTTACAACTTTGGTAAAAAGGTAGACATGCTTACCATAGAAATTGAAAAAGTAAATGTTGACGCGCTGGAGCAGTTAGAAAAAGAAGGCGTTATAGTTTACCCACAGCCACGCATTATCCGCCTGATACAGGATAAGGGCCTGCAAAAGCAATTTTTTAAAGAAAATGATATTCCTACTGCTGAATTTCAGATCATATCTTCGCCCGAAGAGTTAAAAAACAGCAGGATACCTTTTCCCTACATACAAAAGCTAAGGCGCGATGGCTATGATGGCCGTGGTGTATACAAAGTAACTGACGAATCTTATCTATCTAAAGCCTTTACCGAACCCAGCATTGTTGAACGCCTGATAGATTTTGAAAAAGAAATAGGCATTATTGTGGCCCGTAACGAAAATGGTGAGGTAAGTACCTTTCCATTGGTTGAAATGGAATTTAACCCACAGGTTAATTTGGTAGAGTTTTTAATTCAACCTTCTAACCTGCCGTTCGAGATACATGAGGAAGCACACAACATAGCCCAAAAAATAGCCGAAGATCTAAAAATTGTAGGCATACTGGCTGTAGAGATGTTTTTAACCAAAAACGGCAAAATACTGGTTAACGAGCTGGCACCGCGCCCGCATAATAGCGGTCATCAAACTATTGAAGGTAATGTAGTATCGCAATTTGAACAGCATCTACGGGCTATTTTTAATCAGCCTTTAGGTGATACGGCTTGTTTAAACAACGCTATCATGGTCAACGTATTAGGCGAACCAGGATATGAGGGCCCTGCAATTTACCAGGGAATTGAAAAAATATTAAAATGCCATGGTGTATATGTACATTTATATGGCAAAGCTTTAACCAAGCCTTTCCGCAAAATGGGGCACGTAACTATTGTAGATACAGACCGTGAAAAAGCAATTGAAAAAGCAAGGTTTGTGCAGGAAACGTTGAAAGTTGTTAGTTAATTTAGTTTATAGTTAATGGATCATAGTTCATAGCGATTATATGGCCTTCAGATTCGAAGATTTACAAGTATGGCAAAAAGCGATAGACTTGGATGACCAAATTAATCAACTGACAAAAACTTTTCCTAAAGATGAAATCTACGTTCTAACGTCCCAAATAAAAAGAGCAGCAGATTCTGTTGTTTTAACAACAGGACAAACAAAAGCTGTTTTTAAAGTATTTTTAGGGTATTCGCTTAGATCAGCAATAGAGGTAGTAAGCTGTTTATTTATTTCAAGAAGAAGAAATTACGCAGATGACAGCCAATTTGATACACTCTACAAAGAATATGAGATATTGGTCAAAATGATAACTGCGTTGCGCAATTCTATTTTAAGATGCAAAAACTATGAACTATGAACCATCAACTATGAGCCCCTCACAACCAAAAATTGGAATCATCATGGGCAGCAAATCGGATCTTCCGGTTATGCAGGACGCTGCCGACGTTTTAAAGGAATTAGGTGTTGAATATGAAATAACTGTCGTATCTGCACACCGCACACCCGATCGTATGTTTAGTTACGCCAAATCTGCTGCCGACCGTGGTTTAAAGGTTATTATTGCCGGTGCAGGTGGTGCCGCTCATTTACCGGGCATGGTAGCTTCTTTAACTTATTTACCTGTTATTGGTGTCCCTGTCAAATCAAGCAACTCTATTGATGGCTGGGATTCTATTCTATCCATATTGCAAATGCCAAATGGCATCCCTGTTGCAACTGTGGCCTTAAATGCTGCAAAAAACGCAGGCATCCTGGCTGCGCAAATTGTATCTACCGCCGACGAAGCTATTGTTCAAAACCTTATTCAATACAAAGAAGCTTTAAAGAAAAAGGTAGAAGAATCGGCAGAAGAAATGAAATCTGAACAGGAAACTAAACGGTTTACTTTATAGATCGTTGCAGAATTCGCTTTGTAACCCTGTCACCGTTCAATAATTAATTCAGCTCCGGATTTTCCGGAAAATTAGCAATATGCGCATAGCGCTGTCCTAAATTAATCACTGTAGATTTCCAAAGGTTTTTTTCGCTGTTAGCAAACAGGGTTTCGGTTTCAAATTTATCGGTCACTATCCAAACGTTTTCTTTTAGCTCATCATCCAACTGGTTTGGTGTCCAGCCGGAGTAGCCGGTGAAGAATTTAATTTCCTGCTCGTTTAACTGATAGTTGGATATCAATTCTTTTATCTGGTCAAAATCTCCGCCCCAAAATATGCCTGTAGCTATTTCAATACCCCCGTCTACCTTTTCGGGTACGCAATGAATAAAATGCAGCGTGTTTTCACCAACAGGGCCGCCAACATACACCGGCATTTCAGAGTAAGAGGTATCCGGTAAAATATCGCCCAGTAAATATTCACTTTGGTGGTTCAGTACAAACCCGATAGCTCCGGTTTCGGCATACTCGGTTAATAGTATAACAGACCGCTTAAAATTAGGGTCCATCATAAATGGTTCTGAAATAAGTAAACGCCCCGCGGCAGCCGAAATAGTACTAAGCATAAATTAATTATAAATTTAATAAAGAAACAAGCATAACAAAAATATGTTCAATTATATTATTATCCTATACGGTTTAATTAATTTGTAAGTTTGCATTACCATGAACCAGGAAGACCTACAAAATTTAAGGCAGGATTACAGTGCCGCATCTTTATCTGAAGATAGTATTAATAGCAGCCCTATTAAACAATTTGACATTTGGTTTAACGAAGCTCTTGAAGCTAAATTGCATGAACCTAATGCCATGACGCTGGCAACAGCCACGCATGATGGCCGCCCATCTGCACGAATTGTTTTATTGAAAGGATTTGACAACTCGGGATTTATGTTTTATACTAATTACCTGAGCCGAAAGGGTAAGGAAATCACCAAAAACCCGTTGGGGGCCATTACTTTTTTTTGGGGAGAATTGGAAAGACAGGTACGTATTGAAGGCACCATTGAGAAATTAAGCAAAGAACAATCTGACCGGTATTTTAAAAGCAGGCCCAAAATGAGCCAACTGGGGGCATTAGTTTCACCGCAGAGCCAGGAAATTGCTAACCGCGAAGTATTGGAAACCAAAATGAGCCAATTGGAAGCGGAATATGAGGACAAAGACATCCCTAAACCCTCTTTTTGGGGCGGCTATGTTTTAAAACCCCGTATGATTGAATTTTGGCAGGGCCGCAGCAGCCGCCTGCATGACCGTATTTTATACAAAAAAATTGATAACAGTAACTGGAAAAAAGTACGCCTGGCGCCATGAGTTTTGAAGAAATTAAAGCACTATTGGTTGATAAATTTGGCGCTGGGATAATTGTTGGAGAAGAAACCGGAGGACTACAGCCTGCATTACTCGTACAGCCGGATGCTATTGCCGCGGTTTGTTTAGAACTGCGTAATAACCCCAAAACTTATTTTGATTTCCTTTCCTGCTTAACGGGGGTTGACTATGGGGTAGAGCGCGGCTGTTTTGGCGTGGTATATCATCTGGCATCTATGCCCTATCAATTACAGCTAACGCTAAAGATCAGTAAGGAGCATAACAGGGATATTGACAATTTGCCCAGCTTTCCAAGTGTATCAGCCGTGTATCGCACCGCCGATTGGCACGAACGTGAGGCATATGACTTAGTGGGCATATTTTTTGAAGGGCACCCGGATTTAAGACGAATTTTATTACCCGATGATTGGGAGGGCTATCCGTTAAGAAAAGATTATAAGAACGCGGAGTTTTATAAGGGAATAAGAATAGATTGAAAATAATATGTCATTGCGCAGAGCGATAGTGGCAAGTGAAATGGCGCGACGAAGCAAACCCATCACGTTCACTAAAAGTGACGAGTTTGCTTCAGCCTCTCTCGCTCAGCCCTTGCAAGGCTTGGCAATGACATAACAGAGTTGCAGTTTATAGTCGGTGTTATCACCACACCAGAGGCTAAATATTATAAGAGAATAAATTAAAATAAATAAACTGTCATTGCGAGGAGCAGCTTAGGCCTGAGTAAAGAGGCGACGCGGCAATCTCTTCGCCGTGCATAACAAGGCAATTACCGCGTTATCGCTCGCAATGACATATAATGATAAATGAGGTTAGTAAGTGACAGACGCATTAAAACGATATAACGAAAAAATTGCCGCTGCCAGTGTTGAAGATATGGTGCTGAACATGGGGCCGCAACATCCGTCAACACATGGGGTTTTGCGCTTGGAGCTTATTACAGACGGTGAGATCGTAAAAGAAGTTATTCCGCATGCAGGTTACCTGCACCGTTGCTTTGAAAAACATGCCGAATCATTAACCTATCAACAAACTATACCATTTACTGACCGTATGGATTACCTGGCATCTATGAACAACAGCCATGCGTTTGTAATGGGTGTAGAACGTATGCTGGGCATTGATAAAGACATACCGCAACGTGTGGAATATATCCGGGTATTGGTATGCGAATTGAACCGCATCAGCTCTCACCTTATCGCTATTGGCACTTATGGTATTGATATAGGCGCCTTCACGCCTTTTCTGTGGTGCTTTAAAGATAGAGAGCATATCATGAATATGCTGGAATGGGCATCCGGATCGCGTTTATTATACAATTATATATGGGTGGGTGGCTTATTTTATGATTTGCCGGTTGGGTTTGAAGAACGCTGCCGTGAGTTTGTAAACTATTTCAGGCCTAAAATGGTAGAGCTTAACAGGTTATTAACCGACAACCAGATATTTATTAGCCGCACTGCCAATGTAGGTGTGCTGCCAATGGATGTGGCCATTAATTATGGTTGCTCGGGCCCGGTGCTGCGTGGTTCGGGTTTAAAATGGGACCTGCGCCGCATTGATAATTATTCTGCCTATCCTGAACTTGACTTTGAAATACCGGTTGGCAAAGGAGAAATGGGAACCGTTGGCGACTGCTGGGACCGCTATAAAGTACGGGTTGATGAAATAGAGCAATCATTAAGAATGATTGAACAATGTCTTGACCGTTTACAAAATGAGCTGAAACGCACAGCTGATTTTGACCCGCGAGCTAAATTGCCACGCAAAATTATCCCTAAAGCACAGGATTATTATATGCGTGCCGAAGGAGCCAAAGGCGAACTGGGCTTTTACTTTATTGCTGATGGTAAATCTGAAATACCTTTCCGGGTAAAAGCACGCGGGCCAAGCTTTAATAACTTATCTGTACTGCCCGAACTTTCAAAAGGGGTAATGATTGCCGACCTGATAGCCATTGTGGGCTCGATTGATTTTGTATTGGGCGAAGTTGACCGTTAATAAAAAAAGCGATTCCGGTTAAAAAATCGCTCTCATTGTTAATTTATTGGGGGAGATTTGATTAATAAACTTTGACCATAAATATATAGTCATTCAATTTTTTAAGCTGTTGCTTACGGCTCAAACCGGCTAAACTGCTTTTCTTGTTTAAGCTAACGCGCCTGGTTAATGAATCAGCAGGTATATGGCGTATAGCATCTAACAGGTACTGTGATTTTACTGCAAAATGCGCACCTTCAACCTGGCTTTGCTTCGCATTTACTACACCTATCACATTACCCTTATTATTAATTAACGGGCCACCACTATTACCCGGATTCATAGGGATAGATATACGATAATGAATAGAATCGTTACTATTGATACCGTTTTCGGATGTTAAATAACCCGGGGCAAATACCGGCGAATCGCTTGAATAGCCTAACGTATAAACATCCTCGCCCAAATCACTGCTTGCGCGTTTAAATGTATAGGGCACAGTACCTAAATTGGTAAAGCTGGCATCAATTACTTTTAAAATGGCAATATCATTTTGGGGCTCTGCATATAATACTTCAACTTTAAATGATTTGCCATCGGCATTTTGAACAGACACAGCGCTTGCACCATCTATAACATGGTAGTTGGTTACTATTAAATTTGAGCTGATAGCAAACCCGGTACCATTAAAACTATACTTATCTATAGCATTATCCTTTTTAATATCATGGATAGAGCGGTTAAGACTTTGGTTTGAACGATCAAGCTTATCTACCTTACGTTTCAACTCTACATATTTGTTGCTGTTATTAAAACTGCCGGCTAAATACATTATACTAATCACAGCAAAAAGCGCTACGGTTGCCGCAACGGATATTTTTGAATGATGGTTACGCCATAATTGAACTATCACTGACGGATGCACCATCAGATCTTCTTTCAGTGTATGCACATCAATTTCATCATGGATAGCGTTTAAACGGTTTTCCAATTCTACACGTTCGGCATATTGTTTTAACAGGCCTGTAAATTGCTGATGCTCTTTTACCCGGCTATCTATAGCTGTATTGTTTTTCCGTAATAATTCAAATTGGGTACGCTCGTCATGGTTCATTTCGCCATTAAGGTACCTTTCAATTACTTCCAAAAGTTGATTATCACTCATCATTTCTTCTCCTTATTTTTGCTGAAAAAACAATTTTTTCAGCCGTTGCAGGCATTTATATTTTTGTGTTTTGGCATTATCGGCATTGGTATAGCCAAAACGTTCACAAATCTCCTGCATAGATCTGTTATAGATATAAAAGTCTTCCATAATAGTTTTACAGGGTTCGCCTAACAACTGGAGTGCATTTTCCATCTTATTAAACTGAATATCCCTGTCACTATGAGTTTCAACCTCGTCCTCTACCGGCAGATATTCCTGAAAATCCCGAATATCGCCACCATAACGATTAAGTTGAGCAAGCCTTTTTAGCCAAAGCCGCCTGCATATCGAATAGATATATGTTTTAAGCTTACTGCTTAATTCAAAATCGCCGGCTTTAACTTTATTATAAAGAACGATAATGGCTTCCTGATAAATGTCTTTAGCATCATCCTCATTGCCATTGTTATTAATAATTAGCTGTAACACCATCGGAAAATAAGCAACATATAATCGCTTCAAAGCACTTTCCGAATTATTAAGTATGCCCAGAATAACTTCGCTATCCGTTGGCGCTGAATGCTTTAAATCTTTATTCACTACTTAATACTATTTATACGTAATTGTAACCCATCATTTAAAAAAAATCTAAATTAAATAAATATAATGGTGGTTTGATGACATACAACATTGGCGAAAATTAAAAACACACACAATTACGCAACTTTACTGTTGTAACCAATTAACAACTAATTATTTACACAGTACAGTGTAAATAAACACAAACACATCCTCATTTTAAAAACACCATCATGAAAAATTCGTTCAAAATTAGCTTTTTAGCTTTAGCCGTAGCCACGTCATTTGCAGCCTGTAAAGGCAAAGGGTCTGCCAATGCAGATTCAGTTCAAACCGATTCTGTTACTAAAACCATTGTTGATACCACAAAGAAAGACACATCTGCCATGCCAGATAGTTTAAAAAAGGATACCTCCATTAAAACTACAACTGTCAAATCAAGTTCAAAAACAAGCGTTACCAAGAAAAATTAATAGCCTGTAAATAACTATATAAAATCTATAGTTGTTATAATTATTAAATTAGTTGGGTTACCTTTTTTAATTATGGGTATTAATCAGTAACAATCAAATTAATTAACTTTTAAAATATTATGAAAAATTCATTCAAATTAGCCGTTTTGGCTTTAGCTATTGCTACTTCATTTGCTGCTTGTAAAGGTAATGGTTCTGCAAGTACAGATTCAGTTAAAACCGATTCAGTTAAAACTGATTCAGTAAAAACAGATACTACTGTTGTTAAAGCTGATTCAACTAAAAAAGATACTACTAAGAAATAATTTGTTTTTTAAGTAACTTTTAGTTTTTTTAATAAAATGAGAGGTAACTTACGATTTTTTTAAAATCGTGGGTTACCTTTTGTTATTTATGGTATTAAAGGACGAAAACTATATAGTCACTTTAAAAAATTAACATGAAAAATTCATTCAAATTAGCTGTTTTAGCTTTAGCTATCGCTACTTCATTTGCTGCTTGCAAAGGTAAAGGTTCAACTTCTACAGATTCAGTTAAAACTGATTCAGTAAAAACTGATTCTACTAAAATGGTAGATACTACTAAAACAGACACCAGCAAAATGAAAATGACTGACACTACTAAAAAAATGTAATCTCATTTTTTTAAACAAAAAATGCCCGACTATTTAGCCGGGCATTTTTGTTTAAAACTTTTTTTAAGCGCTGTCCCGTAATGATTTTATCTCATCATGCGCTTCTATTAAGTAGCCTAATTGCTCATTTAAAATAGCCCTTATAAAGTTTGGTACATGATCCTCTTCCAAAGCAGATTCATAGGCCTTTTTAATAGCGTCTTCTCCAAATTCACATTCTTCCAGCACACTCTTTTCGCTATGGCCGCTAAAAGCAGCTTTTACATTAAGCCAGGT
>DASWOZ010000183.1:0-2771 GCA_036398535.1 Mucilaginibacter sp.
TTCAACCAGGTCGTGCAGCAGGGTGCTGTGGCCGGTACCGCCTGTTTCGTCAGAGATCATCGAGGCTTCATCCACAATAAACAGGGTATCTTCGGCCAGGTTGGGTGCCGGCATAAAGCCTTCATCAATATTCATGGCCGATTTTTTACGGTAGATCTTTTTATGAATGGTAAACGCCTTACGATCCGAATAGCTGGTGATAACCTTGGCCGCCCTGCCCGTTGGCGCCATCAGCACCGATTTAAGATTATAATGTTTCAATGCCCTTACCAGCGCGCTCACAATAGTGGTTTTACCCGTACCGGCATATCCTTTTAAAATAAAGCAATCGTAGCCGGTGTTGCTGCGCAAAAAGTTATCGAGCTGTAAAAACAGCCCGGCCTGCTGTTCGGTAGGCTGATGCGGAAATGCGCTAACAATATAATCAACAGCAGACATGGGGTTAATTTGTTGATTTGTTGATTAGATAATTTGTTAATTGCATTGATGGTTACCAACTAAGAGGTTAATTTATTGATTAGATAATTTGCTAATTGCATACTACGAAGTTATTAAATTACCAGTATGTTAACTAATGGCTTCCGGCTATGAACAATGAACTATAACCTATGCCCCCCTACCGACTAACGTAAAATTATACTACATTTGTCCACAGCATGACCAGCCATTCTAAACTATATTTTAGTGATGATTTTAGCCCGGGGAAGGCTGAAGATTATACGCTGCTGATCCAGATCAGAAGTACTGATTTTTCTTTTGCCGTGGTTTTCCAGAACACACTGCTGGCCTGGGGTAATGGCTACCCTCTGAGCGAACTTGTTTCGCCCACAGATTTTGTGAATTTTCTAAACCCTGCTGCTGATTATCAAAAAGTTATTATAGGCATTACGCCGTTAGTGTTTAACATTATACCCAAACAATTATACCAGGAAAAGCACAGGGCTAACCTTGGCAAATTGCTGGATGTTAATGAAACCGACAAAATTTATATCCAAACCATCGATACCGAAAACCAGGTTGTGTTTAAAGACAGCGATGAAATTTTACCAACGCTAAGGACCCGTTACCCATATCATCACGTTGTGTTTGCCTACAAAGGCTGGCTCGGTGCAATTGCTAAGGCAACACCCGGCCCGGCCAATCTGTATCTCGATGTACAGGCGAACGAAGTACATTTTGCTTATTTTAAAGAAAATAAGCTGCGTTTCTACAACAGCTTTAAATATACCGGCCCTGCCGAACTGGTTTATTTTACCGCCCTTACGGCTAACGAGCTACAATTAAACCCTGTAGATACCCGCTTGGTAATAAGCGGCGATGCCGACGTTAGCCTGGGCAACCTTAACGAGTTTTTCTCCCATATTGATATTAACCCAATTGAGCAATTACAGCAGTTGCCAAATGACATTACTGCACAACAATTGCTGTCGCTCACTGCTTTAATGTTATGCGCATAATTGGCGGTAAATTAAAGGGATTAAGACTTAACCCGCCCACCAACCTGCCGGTGCGGCCTACCACAGACCTGGCTAAGGAAGCACTTTTTAACATCCTGCAAAACCAGGCAGAACTGGAAGGCATTAAAGTGCTCGATCTGTTTACAGGCACGGGCAACGTGGGTTTCGAATTTGCATCGCGATACGCTGAGTCAGTTTTATGTGTCGACCGCAGTTTCCATTGTATAAAATATGTGAGCGATACGGCCAAACAACATGGCCTCGATAACATTAAAACCTTTAAGGCCGATGTTTTTAAATACCTGGAGCAGGAAACCGAACAGTACGATATTATTTTTGCCGATCCGCCCTATGACATCAGCCGTATCCCGGAGATCGTAACCATTGTGTTCGATCGCAATTTATTGGTACCCGGTGGATTGTTGATAGTTGAGCATCAATCGATGCAGAATTTAAGCAATCACCCTGCCTTTACGGAGCAAAGGAGATACGGGCATTCGTCGTTTTCATTCTTCACAAAAACCACTTAACTTATTTTAGTTCAAAGGCTGATTGAGATTTTTCTCCCAAATGTATAGAAGCCTTTTTTAGATTAACTAAAAATTGATCATCTGATAAACTCTTTTTTAATATCCCGATCATTTCTTGCTGAAGTTTAAAATTATCCAGGATATGAATTACATCTATTTTGTCTTTTTTCGATAAACTAAGAGACAAATTAAGTATCTCTTCCAATACAACTATAAATGAATTGAGAATAGTTTCAGTTTGATCTATTTCACTTTTATTGAAATCATTAATAAGTATTTTATTATAAATTAAATCTGTAATATGCTTAATATCACTTTTTTTAACTATGTTATATTCTTTTAATTGCTCCAAAGTGGCCATATCAAATTTCCTCCATTATAATTAACGTGTACTCTTCATTCTTTCTTACTTCCAACACATTAAACTTACAATTTGGTGTAAAAAGCACTTCCTGCTCATTTCGGGAAGTATAAGCTCCATATTTAGAGTAAACTTCTATATCTTTCCCCGTTTTACTTCTAATTGTAAACTTAACCTTTTTATCAGAAAAATATGTTATAGCTCTTGATTTGCTTGTAGACAGGAAAGAATGTTCAATCAAAATTGTACCATTTTTATCAGCATCAATATAACGTTGTAATTCATTATCAGTTAAATTAACTCCACGATATACAAATCTGGTATAATTAGGCAGCTTATCTAATATACCCTTTAATAAAATACCTAATTTATTATAACGTTTACCCCGGGATATTCTTAATAACTCATTTATTTCAATATATC
>DASWOZ010000184.1:0-2420 GCA_036398535.1 Mucilaginibacter sp.
AGCAATCACCATGATAGCTGCCGAGCGTCAGCCGGGAGAAGAGAATTTATATCGCGAAGAAAAATACGCGGCAGTTTATGAAATAAATATGCTGCGTTGTATTTTTTGCGGCCTGTGTGAAGAGGCTTGCCCTAAAGAAGCAATTTATCTGGACGGTGATTTTGTGCCTGCGGATTATTTACGAAAAGATTTTATATACGGAAAAGACAAATTAGTTGAGGCTCCGTTAAATCAATAAAGAAGTTTTATACCTTTGCCCCAACTTATTTAAGGGCAAAAGTTTTGTAATATTTAACCATGAATACATTTTACTTCATTGCGTTTTTGTCCATATTTTTTTCCATTTTGGTAATTACTGCCAAAAATCCGGTACATAGTATTCTGTACTTGATACTTACCTTTTTTACATTCACCATTCACTATATATTATTGAATGCCCAGTTTTTGGCCATTGTAAACTTTATTGTTTATATGGGCGCCATCCTGGTATTGTTTCTATATACACTGATGCTTATCAATCTGAATAAGGAGAGTGAGCCTGTAAAATCAAACATGGTTAAGTTTGCCGCTGTTATTGGCGGGGGCTGTTTTCTGATTACCATTATTGCTTCTTTAAAAGCATTAGGAACCTCAGCGCCTGTCATCCTGCAAAACCCTGATCTGGGTTTAGTAAAAAACTTAGGAAAAGTATTATTCAACGAATTTTTATTGCCATTTGAAGTGTCGTCTATCCTGCTGTTGTCCGCAATGGTAGGTGCAGTGCTGCTGGCTACAAAAGATCCAAAACCTACTGCGTGATGCAAAATATATCAAACGCTATACAAACCATACCGCTTAATCATTACATATTATTAAGCGCTATTATATTTTCAATAGGAGTTACCGGTGTTTTAATCCGTCGTAACGCTATTGTGATATTTATGTCGGTTGAGCTGATGCTTAATTCAGTAAACCTGTTATTAACTGCTTTTTCCGTTTATCGCGGTGATGCAGCAGGGCAGGTGTTCGTATTCTTTATTATGGCGCTGGCCGCTGCCGAAGTGGCGATAGGCTTAGCCATCATAGTAATGATCTATCGTAATACAAACTCGATAGACATTAACGTACTGAACAGGTTGAAATGGTAGAATAATTCGGATGTCGGATTTGCGATGTCGGATTTATAATTTATAAATAAAAATTAAAAGATCAAACCAAAAATCTTCCCGAGTAAAGGGAGATTTAGAGGGGGCTCAAACATGGATAAATACATCTGGCTTATTCCTTTATTACCGTTAGCCGGTTTTATTATTAACGGCCTTGGCCGCAACAGTTTTTCAAAAGGCGTAATTGGCACTATCGGCAGTTTGTTGATATTGGGCTCGTTCGCGTTAAGTATCGGCGCTTTTTTTCAAATTAAATCTTCGGGCGTACCTATTGCGATTACCGTATATGATTGGTTTGCCGTAGGTCACTTTAAAGTATCATTTTCATTTTTGGTAGATCAGCTAAGCTCAATAATGCTGTTGATCATAACCGGAGTAGGTTTCCTGATCCATTTATACTCTGTAGGCTACATGCACGATGATGAAGGTTTTGGCAAGTTTTTCGCTTATCTTAACCTGTTTGTCTTCTTTATGCTATTACTGGTAATGGGCTCCAACTACCTCATCATGTTTATTGGTTGGGAAGGCGTGGGTTTATGCTCTTACCTGCTTATCGGCTTTTGGTATACCAATCCAAGTTATGCGGATGCCGCTAAAAAGGCATTTATCATGAATCGTATTGGTGATTTGGGCTTTTTAATTGGTATATTTTTGATCTTTACCACTTTCGGCAGTATCTCTTATGCAGACGTTTTTTCAAAAGCGGCAACCATGCATGCTAAAGACGCGCCGTTTGTACTGATCACCCTGTTATTATTTGTGGGTGCGGTTGGTAAGTCGGCACAGTTGCCCTTATTTACTTGGCTGCCTGATGCGATGGCCGGCCCGACACCTGTTTCGGCATTAATACACGCGGCTACCATGGTTACCGCAGGTGTATATATGATAGCCCGTTCAAACATTCTATTTACCATGGCGCCGGATACGATGGAAGTAATAGCCATTGTAGGTTTAGCCACCGCAACCTTTGCGGCCTTAATTGCCTTAACACAAACAGATATTAAAAAAGTATTGGCCTATTCAACCGTATCGCAGTTGGGATATATGTTTTTAGGTTTGGGCGTAGGTGCATATACAGGCGCATTCTTTCACGTATTAACACACGCTTTCTTTAAAGCCTTATTATTCCTGGGCGCAGGTTCTGTAATTCACGCGGTAAGCGGCGAGCAGGATATGCGTAATATGGGCGGGTTAAAAAGCAAATTGCCAATTACGTTCTGGACAATGTTAATAGGTACTATTGCCATATCAGGTATTCCGCCGTTTGCAGGTTTC
>DASWOZ010000185.1:0-4112 GCA_036398535.1 Mucilaginibacter sp.
ACCTCCCCAACCGAAGCCCCAACCACCATAACCTCCCCAGCCGCCAAAGCCATAATCAGGATAATAATAAGTTCTGCTACCTTGCCCAACCATAGTTGAGTAACTCACAATCAGATCGGGATTACGTTGCTGTAATCTTAGCCCTTTGGTGGATAATGATGCGGTAGCGGCGTCTTTTATAGTAGCATCTGCTACCTGGCTGCTGCCTTTGGTATTTGTATTGCCCATTGGCATCCACGCAAACGAGTGATAACCACTCATATTGGTTTTGTTTAACCCGGCAACATAATAATTATATCTTGTTTCGCAGGCGGTTAAGCCGGACAGGACTAACAGAAATAGTCCAAAATAAATTAATCTTTTCATAGCTAGCATATCCTTGATAATGTATTGTGTTAGACAAGCGATTAATAAAAGGTTTAACCCAAAAATAAGATTTATTTTAAGTTTTTTAAACGCCTTGCCGGTTCACTCTAAATCTCCCCCGGAAAGGAAACTTAAGCTTGCGCAGTTTTGTTTTAATACACTGATATTTAATGAAATAAAATAGGTCTATCGTATAAGTACCGGCTAAAGATTTGACAACTTTTAAAAAGTTGTCAAATCTAATTACTTACAACAAATCAAACCCAATGTCTTTTCTGAAATACATGCCATCGTAATAGATCCGGGCGGCATCGGCAGTGGCTTGTTGCAGGGCGTCGAATAAATTATCCTGTAATGAAGTAACAGCTAAAACGCGCCCGCCTGTTGTAATTATTGTATGATCAAATTCTGTTGTACCGGCATGGAAAACCTGCGAATCGCGCACATTTTCAATTCCGGTAATCTCTTTATTTTTTAAGTATTCGCCGGGATAACCGCCTGCCACCATAACTACGGTAGCTGCAATTTTATCAGAGATGATTAACGTTCTTTCGTTCAGATTACCTTCGGCAACACCTGATAATAAATCGACTAAATCAGATTCAATTCTTGGCAGTACACTTTCTGTTTCCGGGTCGCCCATGCGGCAATTGTATTCTATCATGTATGGGTCGCCGCCGCAATTCATCAGGCCAATAAAAATAAATCCTTTGTAAGGGATATTTTCGCTTTTCAGGCCCTCAATGGTTGGGATAATGATCCGGCTTTCCACCTTCTTTAAAAACTCAGCATCGGCAAACGGCACCGGCGAAACAGAGCCCATGCCACCGGTATTTAAGCCGGTATCGCCCTCGCCAATACGTTTATAATCTTTTGCTGATGGTAGTACCTTATAATGTGTACCGTCGGTCAGTACAAATACGGATAGTTCAATGCCCTGTAAAAATTGCTCTACCACAACTTTTGAACTGGCTTCGCCAAATTTGGCTTCGGTAAGCATTTCTATCAATTCCTGTTGTGCTTCCTGTACGGTAAGGCAAATTAATACGCCTTTTCCGGCAGCCAGTCCATCGGCTTTTAAAACAATTGGCAAGCCAATGGTAGCTAAATATTCAAAACCCTCCTGCAAGGTTTCGCGGGTAAAAGTTTGTGATTTTGCGGCAGGGATATTATGCCGCGCCATAAATTGTTTTGAAAAGTCCTTACTGCCCTCTAATTGCGCGCCTTGTTGCTGCGGGCCAATAACGGGAATGCTTTTTAATTGTTCATCTGCCAGGAAAAAATCATGGATGCCTCTAACCAGTGGTTCCTCGGGCCCAACCAATACCATATTAATATGGTTGCTTAAAACCAGTTGTTTGATGCCGGCAAAATCATTTACGCCAATATTTACATTAGTACCGTACCGGCTGGTACCGGCATTGCCGGGCGCAATAAAAAGCTGCTGACATTTTGGGCTTTGAGCTAATTTCCAGGCAAAAGCACTTTCCCTTCCGCCCGAACCAAGGATAAGGATATTCATGCGGTAAAGATAGGTAAATGTGCAGATGAGAGGATATGCAGATGTGCAGATAATTAAAAAATGCGTGTATTAAAATGGGTTTTGCATCATCCGCACGTCTGTACATTTGCATATCTGCACATCAACTATCCACATATTTGCACATTAAACCTTATATTTGCCTGCCATAATGACCTCAATTTTGCGATGGCGCAATTGTTGAGTTTGTTTGAATATATCAAATATTATATGTTAAACTTTATTAATAAGCTTTTTGGAAGCAAATCAGACCGGGACGTTAAAAGCTTAATGCCCATAGTTGAAAAAGTAAAGGCAGAATTTGCCAAGCTTGATCAAATAAGTAATGATGAACTGCGCGCCAAAACCATAGATTTTAAGGAAACTATAAAACAGGGCCTTGCTGCTATTGATGGTGAAATACAATCCATTAAAGACAGGACTGAAAACAACCCCGATTTGGATGTTAGCGAAAAAGTAGAATTATATACCCAACTGGATAAGCTGGAAAAAGACCGCAATAAAGAACTGGAAGAAATACTATTAAGGATTTTGCCCGAGGCTTTTGCCGTGGTAAAAGAAACCGCACGCAGGTTTACCAACAATGCTACTATTGAGGTTACCGCCACAGAATTTGACCGGGAACTGGCTGCATTAAAATCCAATGTTATTATTAAAGGTGATAAAGCCATTCATCATAATAAATGGATAGCTGCCGATAATGAAATTACCTGGAACATGGTACACTATGATGTACAGTTGATTGGTGGCGTGGTGCTGCACCAGGGTAAAATTGCCGAAATGGCAACAGGTGAAGGTAAAACGCTGGTAGCTACGTTGCCTGCTTATTTAAATGCCCTTGCCGGGCAAGGCGTACATATTGTAACTGTAAATGATTACCTGGCACGACGTGACTCGGAGTGGATGGGGCCTTTATATGAGTTTCATGGTTTATCGGTAGATTGTATTGATAAACATGAGCCAAATTCAGAAGAACGCCGCAATGCGTACCTGGCTGATATTACTTTTGGCACCAATAACGAGTTTGGCTTTGACTACCTGCGTGACAATATGACACGCAGCCCTGAAGAACTGGTGCAGCGCAAGCAGCATTTTGCCATGGTGGATGAGGTCGATTCGGTATTAATTGATGATGCCCGTACACCTTTGATCATATCAGGCCCTATACCACGTGGCGATGAGCATGAGTTTTATGAATTAAAACCACGTATTGAGCGCCTGGTTAACGCGCAAAAAGCCTATGTAAACGGCGTATTGAACGAGGCTAAAAAGGCAATTGCCGAAGGTAACACGGATGTAGAAGGCGGTGGTTTAGCGTTATTACGTGCTTTTAGAGGTTTGCCAAAAAGCAAAGCATTAATTAAATTTTTAAGTGAAGGCGCCAACAGGCAGATATTGCTTAAAACAGAAAGCTATTACATGCAGGACCAAAGCAAGCAAATGCCAAAGGTTGACGCGGAACTGTTTTTTGTAATAGATGAAAAAAATAACCAGGTTGAACTGGCCGAAAAAGGTATTGAGCTGATCACCTCATCTGGTGAAGACCCGCACTTTTTTGTGATGCCTGATGTAGGTACCGAGATTGCTGAAATTGAAAAATCTAATTTACCAGCTGAAGAGAAAATTACCCGCAAGGACGAATTGATGCGTGATTTCTCTATCAAATCTGAACGGATACACTCGGTTAACCAGTTGTTAAAGGCATACACCTTATTTGAAAAAGATACAGAATACATCCTGGATGAAGGCAAGGTAAAAATTGTTGATGAGCAAACCGGCCGTGTATTAGATGGCCGCCGTTACTCTGATGGTTTGCATCAGGCTATTGAAGCTAAAGAAAACGTTAAAGTAGAGGATGCTTCACAAACCTTTGCTACTATTACCCTGCAAAACTACTTCCGTATGTACCACAAGCTTTGCGGTATGACGGGTACTGCTGTTACTGAAGCCGGTGAGTTTTGGGAAATATACAAACTGGACGTGGTAGAGATACCAACCAATACCCCGGCAAGCCGTACAGATATGCAGGACCTGGTATATCGTACCGTTCGTGAAAAATATAATGCCGTGGCTGATGAAATAGTGAGGCTTACACAGGCCGGGCGACCTGTACTGGTAGGTACAACCTCGGTAGAAATATCAGAATTGCTGAGTCGTATGCTAAAGCTGCGTGGTATTAAGCACAATGTATTAAATGCCAAGATGC
>DASWOZ010000186.1:0-1870 GCA_036398535.1 Mucilaginibacter sp.
ATCGATATTTAACTGGTAAATATTTTTAAGAATATCAAAATAGATTTTTCCTATTTGCAGTTTTAAAACATAAACTTGTTTATCAAAATCGGCTTGTTGCAGGTTAACGTATGCTAAAGCATTGCCAACTTTTGCACCACGTAGCCCAAAGTTAACCAGGTCATATTCCGCATAAACAGATGCGATATTGCCGGTTTGGGCTGTATAATTATTTTGATCGCGTACACTACCGGATGTGGCATGAATTATTCCGCCAAACGGAAGGTAAGTACCCGTGAGGTCATTTGCTGACGCGATAGATAATTCGTCGCCAACATTTAGTTTAGGCAAAAAAGAGTTGCGGGCATCGGTTACATTTGCTTTGGCGCTATTTATCAACGCCTGCTTTTGTAAAAGAACAGGTAAATGGCCCTTAGCCGAGTCAACCAGGCTTTCAAGCGAATAGGTGTTTTTAACCTGGGCCGACAGGGAATTACATATAATAAGAAACATACACGTAGCTGCCAATTGCCGCATAATGGTAGTAATAGTTATCTTCATGAAATCTGTTAAATAACAGGTTTAAATAAATTATTAGCAGTTGGGGTTATTAGAAAATAATAACCGGTTTAGCTACTGAACAGGAGCTAAAACAAACCATAGTTCAATTAAACTATAGCATAAGTAGATTTTGGATAATCAGATTTGCAGCTTTGAGATAAGCTGGTAATAATTATTAGAAGGAGATACTTGAAAAACGGTATTTCGGCTCCAGTTAAGATTGGCGCCGGATAGCAGGGATAGTAACCAAGATAAACGGCGGCGTAAAATCAGTACAAAAAGCAGTGGCAATACAATCTGAATGCTATTTGCCTGAACCAGTTCCATCGCCTCATTGTTATCATCAACGTGCGATTCTTTTTTCTTTACAAGTCTTTGTAATAGCCGGGTCACTTGTTCAGGGTCCCGTGCAAACTCAGGGTGTGTAGAAATTTGATAAGCTAAATATGGGCGCATTAATATCATGAACACCACAAAGGCATAAATATATATATAATGTGCAACCCTGTTAAGCATCAATTGAGTATTAATAAGCTATGTACCGTTAACACTAAATTAACAATTACTTAACAATATTAATAATCAACTTTTATAATAGCAAGCCGGAAATAAAAAAAGATCCAATTTTTATTGAATCTTTAATTTAAGGCCTAAAAGAGACTCTTTTTTTTAATTATTGTAAGGCTTACTAATATCTAATCAGCCACAGCCCGCAACATTAAAGCACCAACAGTTAAGTTTGTACGGCTATCAATTAGTATCGCACCGCCGTTTGCTTTATTGTTTTGATATAGATCAAATGCCAAAGGTTCCGCAGTTTTGATAATGATCCGCCCTATATCGTTTAGCTTAAACTCTTCGCTATATTCCTTTTCAAGCGTATTGATATTTACCTTATGTAATATCTCCTGAATTTTGCAGCGGGTTACCTTGCTGTTATGTTGTATAAAATAGGTATGTGAGCTGTCTAAGACACGGGTATCCATCCAGCATAGGTCAGCTTCAATTAATTGTGCTACTTCAGGCTGGTAATTACTGTTTACCAAAACATCGCCGCGGCTAACGTCTATATCATCTGTTAAATGGATAGTTACAGACATACCTGCCAATGCTTCTTCAGGTTCTTTATCTAACAATTCAATTTTTGAAATAGATGAAGTGAAACCCGATGGCAGTACGGTAATCTGATCACTTACTTTAAATGATCCGCTGGATACACGGCCGGCATAACCACGATAATCATGCAATTCTTCAGTTTGCGGGCGTATTACCCATTGTACCGGCAGGCGTGCATGCATAGTGCTGTTATCCACAGCAAATTCAATATTTT
>DASWOZ010000187.1:0-2850 GCA_036398535.1 Mucilaginibacter sp.
AGATACCGTAGCCCAACGCACCAAGCAACAGTTAAAAGATGAGGAGGACCAGCGAATAAAAAATATTGATACCGCGGGTAAAACTAAAAAACAAATACGCCAGGAAAAACGCGAAATTAAAAAACAGGAAAAACAAAAAAGGCAGGATTTAAAGGATAAGGGATTATTAATAATAACGCCAACCACTCTTTGATTTCTCTTTGCGCGCAACCAAGAGCAAGTGGACAAGTGAAGCATAGTTAGGGCGAGTTGTCGCCGCTTAATAGAATTACACCAGCGTGACAACCTTTAGTGTTGCAACATCTATTTTTGTGCGAAAAATAGAATATCAACATGTCACTAATAGAAAAACTACAATGGCGCGCTGCCATTAAAAGTTTCGACCACACGAAAAAAGTGAGTGCCGAACAATTAAATCAACTGCTTGCCGCTATCCAATTAGCACCATCCTCCGCAGGCTTACAGCATTATAGAGTATTGGTAGTTGAAAATCCGGAGATTCGCGAAAAACTGCGCGAAGCCGCTAATGGCCAGGCACAGTTAACCCAATCATCACACGTTATCATTTTTGCTGCCGAAACCAATATTGATGAAGCTTACGTTAAAAAATATATTGACCTGATTGCCAAAACCCGCGAGATAGGTCGTGAGCATTTGGTTGGTTTTGAGCAAATGATTTTGAACAACGTAAATAACCTTACCGAAGATCAAAAAATAATATGGGCCGCAAAACAGACATATATTGCATTAGGTATTTTATTAGCCGAAGCAGCTGAAATAGGTGTGGATGCCTGCCCGATGGAAGGTTTCCAGGCGGGTAAGTTTGATGAAATTTTAGGCTTAAAAGAATTAGGCTTAACCACAACAGTAATTGCACCAATAGGTTTCCGCGCTGATGATGACGTTTACAGTAAATTAGCCAAGGTTAGAAAACCGAAAGAAGAGTTGTTTATACACATCTAAACAATACGATGAAATCGTTATTGCGCTATTACCCGCAATAACGGGCAAAGAAGAAAAAGCCGGATAGTTGTATCCGGCTTTTTCTTTTAACAGACTGAAAATTAGTGGCATGCGCTTTGCATTAGTATATGCAAATAAGCGAAAGCCATGAAGAAGATACTAATAGTAGACGATAATAAGCTGATTGTAGAGGTAATGACCTATATACTAATTAGCAAAGGTTATGAAGTAATATCCTTATATAATGGGGACGAAGTGTTAAATAACGTTAAATATAATCACCCCGACCTGGTCATACTGGATGATACCTTACCGGGTATGGCCGGGCGGGAAATATGCCAATTGCTGAAATTAAACCGGTCTACCAGAAACTTACCGGTGATTATGTGCTCTGGCAATGATAATATAGACGAATCACTACAGCAAAAAGGCGCACCTGATGACGTGCTGCACAAACCATTTGATATTAGTTCATTGGTTGATATGGTAGCCGTTCAACTGGCTGCTTAACTTAATTCCTTCATCAGCTTATCAAAAGCCTGTTTTAATTCAGCTAATTCCTGCTCTAATTTTGATACACGTTCTCCCAATCCGCTTGTTAACGTGTTTGGCGTATCATCTTCAATATCAAGTAAATCAACATCCGGCATTCCGGCTAAAAGGTGTACATATCTTACTTCTTTTTGCCCTGCGCGTTTAGGTAGCTGCATTACATAAGCCGGTTCCTCTGCCGCTAATTTTTCTAATACGGTTTGTACCTCTTCAATGGTTTCAAACTCATATAACCGGCCCGAGTTGGTATTTAGTTCACCAGGGGTTTGTGGCCCGCGTAAAATAAGTAAGCAAATTATAGCTACTTCGGCAGGCACTACCGGAAACATAATGGCAAAATTATGTTTATACTTTATCGCACGGCTTGATCCTCCTGTGGCTGTGGATATTAATCCCCGCTTTTTTAACGAGTTTAAGGTAAGCACCACGGTTTCTTCATCATAATTAACAACTGGCTTGCGCGATGTTTTTTGATTACAGGCCGCGGTAAGGCCATTAACAGACATTGGGTAATAATCGGGCGTTGTTTTGCTTTTTTCCATCAATGCGCCTAAAACACGCAGTTCGGCAGCATCCAGTACAGGTAAATCCATGCGGTAAATATAATAGGTTTTCATCATTGCTATTTCGCTTAAAAACCGGTTAATTTGTAATTGTGTCTTTATCTATTACCTCTTTAAATTCCGGGAGCAACGGCAATTGCTATTACATAGGTAATGAGCACGAAGCGGTATTGGTAGATGCCGGTATATCCTGCCGCGAAACCGAAACCCGGATGCACCGCCTGGGCCTTTCCATGAAAAAAGTAAAGGCCATCTTTATCTCTCATGAGCATTCAGATCATATCCGCGGCGTTTCGGTGCTGGCCAAAAAGTATCGTTTACCTGTTTATATTACGCCATTAACCCTTCGGCACGGGGGCTTATTTTTAGAAGACGCCATCCCATTTTATGCTTATGAGCCTATAATTATTGGTGAACTGCTTGTTACCGCGTTTCCAAAACTACATGATGCCGCGCACCCGCATAGTTTTATTATTACCTGCCGGGATATTAAAGTAGGCGTGTTTACTGATATTGGTGCTGCCTGCGAAAACGTGATCACGCACTTTAAACAATGCCATGCCGCTTTTCTTGAGGCCAATTATGACGATGAGCTGCTGGAGAATGGCCGCTACCCTTATCATTTAAAACGCCGTATCCGTGGCGGAAACGGGCATTTATCCAATACCCAGGCATTGGCCATTTTTACCGCTCACCGGGCTCCTTATTTAACACATCTGCTTTTAGCTCATCTTTCAAAAGACAACAATGACCCCACCCTAGTACATAATTT
>DASWOZ010000188.1:0-2350 GCA_036398535.1 Mucilaginibacter sp.
CAATAAACGTTTGGAAAACGCTGCGGGTATTTCCAAAAAGATAAGAACTGGCTAAAATATGATCTGTATTTTTTATAAGCGCAATAATAGTTGAAGATATAGCAGCCATGCCCGTTGAAAAGGCAACCGTTGCAAAACCGCTTTCCATTTGCGTTACCTTATGCTCTAAAGCATTAACTGTAGGATTGCCCTGGCGCGAATAAGCAAAACCGCTGGCTTTGTTTTGAAAAACGTTTACCAGGTCCTGTACATCATCATAACCGTAAGTTACCGAGGTATGAATGGGTTTATGTAATGCGCCATGTTCGGGTTTTTTTAAGCGGTCGGAGTGTAATAAGGTAGTGGTAAAGCCTTTTTTATTTGTCATTATACTGATCTTCAATTAATGCCTGCAAATATAGGGTACGAACTTAGGTGTTTTGCAATAAGTTTTAATTATTGAAGCATACAGGCATGGTTATTAAGATGTTCTTAATACAACAAATGATCATAAGGATACCGTTCTGTATGAATGTTCTTCACATATTCATACAGCATACTCCTAAACTCATCAATGTTTTCTTTTTTCGTGGCCGAGATAAATATAGCCGGACTATTATTTTTGGCCATCCAGCTATGTTTAAAATCATCCAGAGTCAGGGGCTCAACGGCTTCGCCAACGTGGTTTTGTACCGGTTGAAAAGCATCGATCTTGTTAAATACCGTGATCATTTGTTTGTCGGCCGCGCCAATATCTTTCAGCGTTTCATTTACGGTACGTATCTGATCCTCAAAACCGGGATGGGAAATATCTACCACATGAATTAAAATATCAGCCTCGCGCACTTCGTCCAATGTCGACTTAAAACATTCTACCAATTGGTGAGGCAGCTTGCGGATAAACCCCACGGTGTCTGACAATAAAAACGGCACATTCTCAATCACCACTTTGCGAACCGTAGTATCCAGCGTAGCAAACAGTTTATTCTCTGCAAACACCTCCGATTTGGAGATCATATTCATAATGGTTGATTTACCTACGTTAGTATAACCTACCAATGCGGCACGCACCATTTGCGTACGGTTTTTGCGCTGGGTTTCATTTTGCTTATCTATTAGTTTTAGCCTGTCCTTCAACAGGGCTATTTTATTCAGAATTAAACGACGGTCAGTTTCAATTTGCGACTCACCGGGGCCACGCATACCTATACCACCTTTTTGGCGCTCTAAGTGTGTCCATAAACGGGTAAGGCGTGGCAGCAAATATTGCAGTTGGGCCAGCTCCACCTGGGTTTTAGCCTGCGCGGTTTGTGCACGGTTGGCAAAAATATCCAGTATCAGGTTATTGCGGTCCAGAATTTTTACCTGCAATTCATTCTCAATATTACGCAGTTGCGATGGGGTAAGCTCATCGTCAAACACCACCATATCTATTTCTTCTTCTTTTACAAAAGTTTTTATATCCTCTAACCGGCCCGAGCCTACAAAAGTAGCCCTATCCGGCTGTGACAATTTTTGTGTAAACGTTTTAACGGTTTCCGCCCCGGCAGTATCTACTAAAAATTGTAATTCTTCTAAATATTCTTTCGCGCGTTCCTCCGTTTCGTTAGCTGTAATAACGCCAACTAAAACTGCACGCTCCTGCTTCTCAGCAGTATCATAAAACTTTTGCTTCATTAATAATTAATTAACAATCAAAGTGCCAAATTACAAAAACCCGTCAGCTTGTCATTGTAGTAAGTATGCTGATCAGGGAAATCGCTTTTAACCCCGAAAATTCTATTTAGGCTAAAGCCTCCGTTCGTGTTTCAGTTCCCGCCACATAAATGTGACGGCAATGAATGAGATTATTATTTATTGCCGGTGGTTTTAACCACCGGAGAGTAGGGTATTAGGGCATGGCTTTAGCCTAAATCATTTACTTTGAACTTTGACATTAAAATCGATTTCCATATAGTATTCTGATAGATGTTTATTCTATTTAAGTTTATTAAATTTGGTTCATGATCAAATTTAATAACTTGTTATTGCTTTGCTTCCTGCTATTAGGATTAACGGCCTGTACCCGTCAAGACAATTTCACCTCCGCAAAATGGGATAGCACCA
This sequence comes from Mucilaginibacter sp., assembly GCA_036398535.1. Lineage (GTDB taxonomy): Bacteria > Bacteroidota > Bacteroidia > Sphingobacteriales > Sphingobacteriaceae > Mucilaginibacter. Next base: position 2,086 of record DASWOZ010000188.1, read on the forward strand.
AAGACGGCGTTACATTTGTAGAAAGGAATGAGATTGTTAATGACCTGATACAACATTACCAATTAAAAGGTTTAAAGTATCGTAAGATAGTTCAGTTGTTAAAATACCCGCAGTATAAAGACTCCGTGAGCTTTTATTATGAGATACGTGATGATTATAACAATATGCACCAGCGTACGCATGTTAAAAACCTTTTATTTCACATGACTAAAGACTCCGTAATAACCAAAGTTGAGATTTACGATAAGCAATTTAAGAAAAAGTA
>DASWOZ010000189.1:0-2448 GCA_036398535.1 Mucilaginibacter sp.
AGCAGGTAAGGGCAATAGCTACATCGACCCTGCGCAATGCTGTAAATGGTATAGATTTCATTAATGAAGTAGAAACACAAACAGGTATCCAAATAGAAATTATAGACGGCAATGCCGAAGCGGAATATATTTATAAAGGCATAAAGGCAGCAGGGTGTTTATCCGCACAAAACAGTCTTATTGTTGATATTGGTGGAGGCAGTGTTGAGTTTATTATTTGTAACGATAAGGAGATCAAATGGAAACAAAGCTTTGAGGTGGGCGCTGCAAGGTTGATGGATCTGTTTCATCACACCGACCCTATACCCCCGGGATCCATTACGGCGCTAATTATCTACCTCGAAGAAAAATTAAAGCCTTTCTTGCAAATTGCCCCTGATTTTAAAATCACCAACATCATTGGCTCTTCCGGTGTATTTGAAAGCTTTGCCTGGATTAACGAACAAGATAAGGGCAATTCATTCGACCTTAAAAAAACTAAATACTACGAGTTTGATAAAAGTGAACTTTTAACGATAATTGAAAACATCATCCTTTCTTCTCATCAGCAACGCCTTGCAAATAAAGCCATTATCCCTGTACGTGTTGATATGATAATTACAGCTTCCTTACTGACCCGGTTTATCATACAAAAACTTCAGATTGACCAAATAGCTATGTCAACCAGTTCATTAAAAGAAGGGGTTTTGGCGGATATGCTCAATTAAATATCCTGTGGATTGGTCTTTTTTATACATTTATTATACAAACGTTTTACTAAAGACGGGCGTACTACTGCCACCTTACCCAGTAACATAGGCTGTACCCTAAGTTTCACTTCATAACTTTTTGATGATTGCGGATTAATAGTTATGAGCTGACTGGCGTAACCTATATGCGCTATGGTGAGCTGTTTGGCTAAAGAAGGCACTTGTAATAGAAAATCTCCTGCTGCATCTGTTAAAGTACTTATATCGGTCGATGGAATCATTACAGTAACGCCAGAAATAGGACGTTTAGCTTCGTCATCAACGTGACCTATTATGATACTTGTTTTTACCGCACTATGCACTGCAACCTTCCCTATGGTTCTGCCGTTATCAAAGAGATTGTTTTTTACGCCCTGTTCAATTTGGGGTGCTGTTGTAGCAGATTGTGCGCTGGCCTTAAAAAACATGGTCGATCCCAAAAATACCATTGCAGCTAACCACTTCTTCCACCCGGTGTTGTTTTTTGTATTTTCATAATCAAGCTGGTTATTAATATTACCCAACTGGTCTTGAGCAAACCTGCCGCAAACATTTTCATGGCTGGTGAAATAAGTGAGTATTTCAGTATTGGTCATTAACGTAAAATCAGTAACCGTTTTACTGCATTGCAAGCAATGGCGGCCCTGCTCAACTGGGGTCATTAGCTGCCAATCCTGGCGGCATGGCTGCGGGATAGTAATTTTTTGGATAGGCGTCATATCTGTAATAATTTACAACAGGATGCAGCAAATTCTTATTTTCCATAATCCACGGTAAAAAATAATAACATTCACAGGATGTTGCCTAAGATTTCAAACCCATTGCTATTTGATTTGTTACTTAACCATGTCCCCATCCAATTACGAAAACCTAACCCCTGCACAAGCAATTGCTTATCAGCATGAGTTGAGAAAGCAAGTCAGGATAGAGCCATTGAATAAACCAATCCGTATTATTGGCGGAGCTGATATTTCATTCAATAAATATTCGGAAGTGGTTTACGCAGGAATTGTGCTTTTTAAATACCCGGAGCTTACATTAATAGGGCAGGGTACCGCAATCAGTAAAACAAAATTCCCTTATATATCCGGCTTGCTGGCATTCCGCGAAGTTCCTGCATTACTGGAAGCCTGGGAAAAATTACCGGTAAAACCCGATGTAATGGTTTTAGACGGACAGGGGATAGCTCATGAACGCCGGACGGGTATTGCTACTCATTTTGGCCTGATCACCGACGTGCCATCAATTGGCAGCGCTAAAAGCAGGCTGGCAGGCAAATACGAAGAACCGGGCTATGCTATTTTTGACCAAAGCCCTATGTACGATAAGGGCGAGCTGATAGGAATAGCTTTGAGAAGTAAAAAGAATTGTAATCCTATTTATATATCGCCGGGGCACCGCATTAATATGGAGCAGAGTGTTGAGGTGATAAAAAACTGCATCAAAGGCTACCGCGTTCCCGAACCGACAAGACAGGCGCATTTGCTGGTTAATAAAATAAGGGTGGAAGACGGAGAAAACCCGGATGGACAAATGGCTTTGTTTTAACCGGGATTTTGAAAAAATCATTTCATCAGGCCTTAATTACAAGTTTTGTGATTATCATTTGGGTAATAAGGTAATAAAGTTATATTTTTATAATCTGCATAACCCCAATTATATAAGCCTGATGCGCTTTTGCTTTAAATTTTTATTAATACCCCTAATGGTATTTGGTATT
>DASWOZ010000190.1:0-8410 GCA_036398535.1 Mucilaginibacter sp.
AAACCAGCCGGCAGAGCAAACCGACCTGCAAGGAGGTACTGCTGAAGCCATTGGAAGGTATATTGAGCGTAATTTGCCTAAAGACCAGTCATTAAGTCCTGTAGTTATTAGTATAAAAGAATTGAAATTAACAGAAACCGCCACGGCTAATGAGCGCGTTGACGGGCATGTTAAATTGAGCCTTTCGTTTAGCCTTCAAAAAGATTACGGGGTGGAGCACCTGGTAGATTATCATGGCGGGTTACATTATATAAGAACGATAAATAATACATCAGCCATTGAACCACGGCTGCGCACCTTGTTAACATCTGCATTGGTTTACTTTAATGACTGGATGAAAACCAATACCAACGATAACCGCAAACTGGCAAAGAACGTACAATTTAGTTTTACAGACTATGCAGATAAAATTGAGGGTGATACGATATACTATGCGGCCAACCGCCCGTTAACCTGGGCCGATTTTCAGTCGCCAACAAAACCGCCGGGCAGGTTTGAGGCCGAGGTAATGCCTGGTTTTGGTTATGGGCAACAGGCGGAAGTGGTTAGCGGGACGGTTAAGGTAAACATCGCCATGAAAACATTTGTACCCAAAAGCGCCTGCTGGGCCAATTATACCGGAAGGGATGCATATGCCTTGAATCACGAGCAACGGCATTTTGATATTGCGAAAATTATTGCCGGGCAGTTTAAACAAAAGATATTAGCTGCAAAGCTATCACCGGATGATTATGAAGGCTTTATTAATGTGCAATATTTTGATAGCTACCGCGATATGGACACCATGCAAAAAGCCTATGACAAAGAAACAGATCATGGCACTAACCGCTTTGCCCAGGCCGAGTGGAACGACCGCATTGACCGGGAGCTAAAGAAGTTTAGCGAAATAGAATAACGCGTATTCCGGTACTCATCTAAACTTATTTGAGGTACATGTGCAGCGTTTTTTAACCCTCTTTGCGTACAACGCAGAGAGGATGGTGGAGCGTAGCAACGACCGGGTGAGTCCTGAATAAAGCGATATTACCGCTAATACGCAAGCGCCGCACTTAGCCCCCTCTACTCTATGCGTAAAAAGGGCTAAAGAATTTTGAAAGCGATTGCACTGCTGGAACAAAGCCTCGTTTCCAATGTCCGATTAAATCATTATTTTAGCAATAGATAAATCCCTGTTAAATGACCTACTCCTACAAAAAAGCAATTTATACCGCTGCCGCTGCTGCAACACTGGCTATCAGCGCTTATACCATTAACCCGGCTAATGATCCTGTTTATAAAAACCTGGATAAATCCGTTAAACCCGGCGATGACTTTTTTATGTATGCCAATGGCGGTTGGATAAAAAACAACCCTATCCCACCGGCCTATTCAAGCTGGGGCATTGGTAACGTAGTAGGCGAAGAAATTAAGCTAAGGCTGAAAAAGATAACCGAAGATGCCATGACTGCTAATGCACCAAAGGGTACAGCCACCCAAAAAATAGGTGATTTTTATTATAGCGGTTTAGATACGGTGACCATTGAAAAAGAAGGTGTTACTCCGTTACAGCCCATGCTGGCAATGATTGATGAAATTAAGGATGTGAAAGACCTGCTGCATGTTTCCAGTTACTTAAGCACCTATGGCACCCGCGGTTTTATTGGCGCAGGCGTTGGGCAGGATGCAAAAAACAGCTCGAAAAATATTGTGCAATTGCGCCAGGGCGGCATTGGCTTGCCTAACCGCGATTATTATTTCCGTACAGATGCCCGCACTACCCGTGTACGTGATGATTACCGCACCAGGCATGTGCCTGCCATGTTAAAATTAAGCGGCTGGGACGAACAAACCGCTGCAAAAGGCGCCGAAAGTGTTTTTAAAATAGAAAAATATCTGGCCGAAAATAACCGTAAGCTGGAAGATAACCGTGACCCATACCGCAACTATAACAAAATGACAGTTGCCAAACTGGGACAATTAACACCCGCAATTAACTGGCCGGAGGTATTTAAAGATCTGGAGCTAAAAGCTGTCGACTCGGTAATTGTGGCACAGCCTGAATATTATACCGCGGTAAATACCGCCTTAAAAACATATACTATTGATGACTGGAAGGCCTACCTGCGCTGGAAGCTGATATCAAGTAACGCTGCTTATTTAACAAAAGCAATTGAGGATGAAAATTTCCGCTTTACAGGTACCGTGATAAGCGGCCGTAAAGAACAACTGCCGCGTTGGAAACGTGTACTGGATAATGAAAACAGCATAATGGGCGAAATTTTGGGCCAATTGTTTGTGAAAGAATATTTCCCGCTACAGGCTAAAGAACGTTATACCAAAATGGTAGAAGCTATCCGCTCGGCTTATCGCGAACATATTGAAAAGCTGGACTGGATGAGCCCGGCAACTAAGCAAAAAGCATTGGTCAAACTAAATGCTGTTCATCCTAAAGTAGGTTATCCCAACAAATGGAAAGATTTTTCGACCTTAACCATTGACCGTTCCTCTTACGTAGGCAACGTAATCCACGCCAGGCACTGGGCCTATTTAAATAGTGTGGAAAAACTGGGTAAACCGGTAGATCATCAGGAATGGAATATGACTCCGCAAACCTACAATGCCAACTACAGTCCGTCAAACAATGAGATCACCCTGCCTGCGGCACAGTTTATTATCCCTGGTGTAAAGGATGCCGATGTTGACGATGCAGTGGCTTATGGCTATGCCGCAGCCAGCACCATAGGGCACGAAATTACACATGGCTTTGATGACGAGGGCCGCCAGTTTGATGCTAAAGGCAACCTCAAAGCCTGGTGGACACCACAGGATTCGGTGAAATTTACCAAACGCGCGCAAATGCTGATAGATCAGTTTAATGGTTTTGTAGTTTTAGACAGTCTGCATGTAAACGGTAAAGCCACACAAGGCGAAAACATTGCCGATCTGGGGGGTATTGTTATCGGCATAACGGCATTCAAAAAAACTGAGCAATATAAACAGGGTAAAAGCATTAATGGCCTTACACCCATGCAGCGTTTCTTTTTAGGTTATGCGCTGGGCTGGCTGGGACATACCCGCAACGAAGCTTTGGCCAATCAAATTTTAACCGATGTGCATGCACCGGGCTTTTTACGCGTAAACGGTCCGTTTAGTGATGTGCCTGAGTTTTACACCGCATTCCACATTAAACCCGGCGATAAAATGTATGTAGCTCCGGATAAGCGGGTAAAGATCTGGTAGCCTTAGTTAAGGCTGAATTTTACCAGTAGAATCTGTTAAAATCATTTTTGATGTTGCTGCCCACTCAGCGTGATTTTCATTGCGCTGAACAGTAGTTACGGCGATAGTATTACGACGATGTTCTTGTTCAAATTTGCGGGTTAACATTTCGTAAATAATTTTTAGCCATATTATAAAACATGGTAATGCCATTAATGCATAAGGCAAAATATAATTAACCCTGATATAACGCGGCATTATATCAGAATTTGCAAAGCTGGTAAATAGCAATGCAAATATTAATAGAAACCAATTAAACATGCCGACAGGCCGGTTTAAATTTATAAACCAAATGCCAACGCCTATAAATGCTATAATATAAGTTGGCGACTCCGATCCGGTACTGTATATAACGGTAAATATTAATACAGAAGCCAGCATGAGTAACTGATATTGCAAGTTGCGCCAATATTTTATACGTATATACGAGAGAGCAAATAAACATAAAGCCGGCACCAGCACAATTATATTTAAATGCTTATAATGAAATATCTTGCTAATCATCCCCATTACACATTCATAGGCCCGGCTGGAAACTTCATTGGCTGCATTTTTTAACTGCAAGTCAAAATACCAATCGTGATAAGTAGTTAGAATAAATGATGGCGAAGAAATAAGCATGGGCAAAACAAACAATATAACCGACCAAAACGCTAAACTCAATATTAACCTGGTCTTATTATCAGAAAAGAAAAAGAATGCCAGCCCAACAATACCATAAAGTTTTATAGCTGTACCTAAAACTATAACCAAAGCGGCCCAAAAATCCTGTTTGTTCCTTATAAATATAAAACTGAATATAATGAGTGCCGTAATAAGCGGGTTAACCTGTACATTACCGGATGACCCCATCATGCTGTTGGCATTAATTAACAAAATTGCAAGGCATTGGCTTTGTTTTAATGGCAGCATCATTACCGCTTTGTACAATATCCATGCATTAAATAACACCCAAAGTACAACACCTATTTCATCGGGTAAATAAGTGAACGGAGCAATAACCAGGGCAAATACGGGCCCATAATGATTAAGATCAAAATAAATTTTTGGCTCCGGGCCAAAAAGACTATGCTGATGAATAAGATTTAAAAAGTTATGCTTATAAATAATATAGTTATTGTAGCTACTGTTGCTTTTAACAAACAAAACTCCTTTTACTACAGCAAACAAACTTAAACCAAACCATAAAACTATAATTATTGGTTTTAAATTTTTTCTAATACTAACTACTGCTCTATCAGGCATTGATCATAAAATTGAAAGCGAAAGTATAAAAAGCGTATTTATTTCAGTCTATAAAGCTATATATGTTACAAAGGTGTGACCCGGTGCCGGATAGTTTAATATTTATTACGCCGCGTTTGAGATATATTTAACCAGGCTCCTTTTAGCCACAGGCAACAAAGTTTGCTCTAATGGAAACGCAATGTCTGTATATACATAATACACTGCCGGGTTAGGTAAAAATTTATTGCGGTTAATGAGGTTTAGTTTAATAGCTTCCGGAGTGTTAACAATACTTCGCTCATAAGTATCTACAAACTGCACATTGATGCCCCGGTATTTATCATCCTTATTTTCAAATATGGTGAGCCGGTACTCATAGATCCAGTTGGTTTTTTCCTTGCCGTTGCACAGGGAAAAATAACCATGATAAGGCATTAGCGGCATTACACCAATAGGGTCAATATTCAGGCGGCTCTCTACAAAATCATATATTTCTCTGCCTGTTTGTATAGCAGGATCCATTTTGGTTAAGGCATAGGTAATGATGTTCTCTATCTGTTGCATGGTGTCATCGTCCTGCACAATTTTTTCATAGGTAAGTTTAACCGCATCAACATCTGCCTGTGTTAAACGCAGTGGAAAGGCTTGTTGTAATACAGATTTATCCTTTTTAAAATAAAGCAGGTTATTGTAATGAAACATCAGATCAGAAAGATTAGGATATAACCTGCTTTTATCAAAGTGCCGGTTAATCTCCTGCAGATAGTCAAGAAGAATATATTTTTTATACTCAAAATCTATAGAACCTTCAATAAACCAGTTTAAACCTAATGATTTCATTTACGATCTCCTTTTCTGCACGATTAAATTAAACAAAAATGACCAATTTTGCAATATGCCTAACGGAACCCTTTTTTTAATACCTGTACCGCTTGCTGAAGAAGCTGCCGCCAAATCATTTACGCCATACCTGATTGATACCATTAATAGTATTAAGGAGTATATTGTTGAGAACGAAAAAACCGCGCGCCGCTTTTTAAAAGAAGCTGGCTTAAAAACCCCGCAAAGCGAGCTGATTATTCATGACTATGGCAAGTATAACCGCGAAAGCCTGAAAGCATTTTTTACAGGCCTGCAAGCGGGCAAAGATGTAGGTTTAATGAGCGAAGCGGGATGCCCCGGCATTGCCGACCCCGGTGCCGAAATTGTTGCCGAAGCACATAAGCGCGGCATTAAGGTTGTACCATTGGTTGGGCCAAGTTCTATTTTGCTGGCTTTAATGGCTTCGGGCTTTAACGGGCAAAGCTTTACCTTTCACGGCTATTTGCCTATTGATAAAGTACTGCGCAGCAAACGTATTAAAGAACTGGAGGGCTTGTCTGACCGCCTGTTCCAAACTCAGATATTTATTGAAACACCGTTTCGCAATAATTCATTGTTAGAAGAACTGTTAAAAAGCGGCAATGCCAAAACCAAACTTTGCATTGCCTGTAATTTAACCGCAGTTGATGAAATGGTGCAAACCAAAACCATTGCCGAATGGCAGGCAAAAGTACCTGATCTGCATAAAAAGCCAACCATTTTCCTGCTTTCCCGTTCCTGATAAATGCAGTTGGCCCAACAACATGCCAAAGTACTTATTGTAGGTGCCGGTCCATCAGGTTTAATGATGGCAGCACAGTTACTGCGTTATGGCGTGCAGCCAATAATTATTGACAGCAAACAGGGGCCAACCAATCATTCTAAAGCGTTGGCAGTGCAAGCACGCTCGTTAGAAATTTACCGGCAAATGGGCGTTATTGACCGGATTATCAATGGTGGCAAACAGGCAAGCAGTGTAATCTTTAACCAGGAAGGCATACCCATTGCCAGCTTGTCATTATCAAATGTGGGCGAAGGTGAAACCCCTTTTCCGTTTATTCATCTATACCAGCAAAGTAAAAATGAGCGCCTGCTGCTTGATTTTTTAACAACCAACTGCTGCCCTGTTTATTGGGAAACAAGTTTACTTAGCATAAAGCAAACCGCCCGGCAAGCCGAGGTACAATTACAAACCGGGCAAGAAACCATTAACCTAACCTGCGATTGGTTGATAGGCGCCGATGGCGCGCATAGCACCATACGCAAGCAGTTACAGATACCTTTTAACGGCGAAACCTACCAACATGAGTTTTATCTGGCGGATGTGGAGTTGAATAATGACCAGCTAACCGGCGATAAAGTGCAGCTCTATCTATCAAAAAAAGGCTTCGCCGGATTTTTCCCCATGCCTGAAATTAACTGTTATCGTATTATCGGCAATTTGTCGGGAGAATTTGGTTCAAAAAAAGACCTGCAATTAGAAGAAATTCTTCCGCACATAAATAGCGTGACTGGTATGGCCATAAACGTGGTGCATAATAATTGGTTTACTACCTACCGCCTGCATCATCGCATGGCAGATGATTTCCGGAAACAAAGATGCTTTTTGATAGGTGATGCTGCGCATATCCACTCGCCGGTTGGCGGGCAGGGCATGAACACAGGCTTGCAGGACGCCTATAACCTGGCCTGGAAGCTGGCAGGTGTAACGAACGGACAGTTACCTGAATCCATTTTAAATAGTTATGCTGCCGAGCGAATGCCTGTAGCCAAAGCGTTGCTAAACACAACCGATAAAATTTTTAAGATCATCCTGTCGCAAAACTGGTTTACCGTTTTATTAAAAAAGTGGGTAATGGCGCGACTGTTAAAATTTGTTTGGAGTAAAGACAATTTACGTGAGCTATTTTTTAGACGGGTTTCGCAAATAGATATTAGTTATCGCGATAGCAAGATTAACCTGCACCTAAGTAATACCACTAAAATAAAAGCCGGCGACAGGCTACCCTACCTTAAAGTATTCGATGAAAAAAAGCAGGAAGCAACCGACCTGCATGCCTGGTGCAGTAAAACCGGCTTTACCTTTATTGCTTTAGGTAATTTAAAAGAGCTTGATCTGTTTACTTTAGCCAAATGGCTCACCCAAAATTATCCTGCGGCTATCAATTTTTTTTATCTGCCATACTCACAAAAAAACAAGTCGGTTTTTGACACTTTTGAAATAAAAGAGAAACAAAAGAAAGCGCTCATCATCCGGCCGGATATGTATATTGGCTTTATGAATGATGTAGTGGATATTGATATGATGGATAATTACTTGCAGCATGTGGTTGGCCTGGCAAAGGCGCAATAACAGCGCATAAACCAATTAACCATGTATAGTTTCGCTTTTGCCATAGTTTTGTATCACATGTGCTTCGTAAGCTAAAAACTCTTTCCAGCGTGCCTCTACATTTATTGTAACTGCATATTTGCGGGCTAAACCAATAAACATGGTATAATGCCCGGCCTCGCTTATCATTAGTTCATGATAAAAATCGGCCAGTTGTTTATCATTGATATTTTCTGATAATACTTTAAAACGTTCACAACTGCGTGCCTCTATCATTGCCGAAAATAGTAAACGGTCAATTAGCTGTGCTTCACGCCCGCCACCTATGATGATGAATTTACGCAATTCGTTTACGTAATTGTCCTTACGTTCCTTGCCCAACACATAGCCCCGCGCTAAAATCAAATCATGCACCCGTTTAAAATGTTCCAGTTCCTCTTGTGCCAATGCAATCATTTCCTGTACCAGATCGGCCAGGTTTGGGTTTTGAACAATAAGGGTTATGGCATTGCTGGCCGCCTTCTGCTCACAAAAAGCATGGTCGGTTAAAATTTCTTCAATATTGCTCTCCACCACATTTTTCACCCAAATAGGATCGGTAGGGAGTTGTAGTTTAAGAATGGTTTTTTCGCTCACAAAGCAAAAATAGGATTTAATCCCCGTCGTTAAAAGCAGGATTATTGGTTATAAGGCGTGCGTGGTGATGGATGGTAAGAATATTGATTTGATCTT
>DASWOZ010000191.1:0-5374 GCA_036398535.1 Mucilaginibacter sp.
CTGCTCAGATAGTTGGGTCGTATTGATAATTGAATCTTTAGCTAAGCTGATGGCAGCAAATTGCGTTTTTAGATTTTCTTTACTCAAAATGGCTTTATTTACACCCACCAACGCGTTAAGGGTTTGCACATTGGTAATAGCACCCGAATAACCATAGCCGTTTATTACCGGCGCATAATAGCCGCCGCTGCTTCCGTTTACCTGTGCTTTTAAGCTGGCTCTTAGTCTTAAACTGTCTAACTGGCTTAAAGCGGTTTGGTTTTTAAGGTCTTTTAACAGCGGACTGGTTGTTTTGGCAATTTCGAGATAATGACCCAACGAGTAGGTTTGTGCCAGCGATACAGAACAAGTAAGTGTGCATAAAACTATGCCGAATAACCATTTCATCCAATAATTTATGGGTTGTTTTAAATGTTAAATTTATAATATAATTCTGTATTAATTTGGTAGTCTTCATGGTCATTCCTTACGCGTTTTCTATTCTAAATAACATTAAATATTATTTATATAATTGTACGCAGATCTACCAATTACTTTGACGGAACAATTAACCCACCAAAAATCACCCAAACAGCTCCGGATTGGTTGCGCGGTATTTTTCTTTATTTCGGGGTTTGGCTATTCCAGTTGGGCATCGCGCATACCCACCATCCAATCACAACTGCATTTAAACGAGGCGCAATTAGGCGCCGTGCTGTTTGCTTTACCAATTGGCTTGATGTTTACGCTGCCCATAACCGGGCGGCTATTAAGTGCCTATAGCAGCAGGTACATTTTACTGTTTGGCGCTTTATTTTTAAATATTGTGTTAACGCTTATTGGTATTACGGTTAATATATGGCAGTTGGCCATTACCTTGTTTTGTTTAGGGTCCGCACGTAACTTATTAAATATATCTATAAATGCACAGGCGGTTGGTGTGCAAACCCTTTACAAAAAGTCAATTATGGCCACCTTTCACGGTATCTGGAGCCTGGCCGGGTTTGCAGGTGCCGCGCTGGGTTATATAATGGTTTATTATAATGTGGTACCTGTTTATCATTTTTTGGCAGTCAGTATATTGTTGCTGTTATTTTCGGTTTACTACTTTCCGTTTACGTATCACGATAAGCCTATACCGCAAACCAGTAAAAAGATCTTTTCTTTTCCCGATAAGTCCCTTTTAAGATTCGCTTTTATTTGTTTTGCATCCATGGCCTGCGAAAATACGATGTATGACTGGAGTGGAATTTACTTTGAAAAAGTGATCCACGTTGACCGGGCAACTGCCACCTTTGGCTTTGTAATTTATATAGCCGCAATGACGCTTGGCAGGTTTATAGGCGATAAAATGATTAACAGGTATGGTGTGAAATTACTGCTGAAGCTTAGCGGCATATTTATATTCGGCGGTATGTTACTTGCCGCTTTATTGCCGTATATGGCTACTGCCACGCTTGGTTTTGCATTGGTGGGCCTGGGTGTATCCTGTATTGTGCCTATGGTGTTTCAAATAGCGGGCAAATCAAGTACCATGAGCAGTGGCACCGCTTTGGCATCCATATCAACCATTGGCTATATTGGTTTTTTGTTGGTGCCGCCGGTTGTTGGCTTTGTGGCACAGGCGGTTAACCTGCGCCTTTCTTTTGGTATAATAGCTATGCTTGGGGCATTGGTTATTATAATGGTGAAGGGTATGGATAATAAGTAGCCGCATTTTCTGCCGGTCATTTATCAAACTATTTAGGCTATAAAGTGTTATTCAACCATAGATGCAGTAACTATGGAAACCGCCGGGAAACATTATAAGTTTATAAACAGTAAAACGGGTTACGCCATTTTTTATCATACTTTAAAAGACAAGTTCACGCCCGACGAAATTAAGGTGGAACTTGAAAAAGTCAGGATCAAAGTAGCTGTAGATAACGCTATCCCTTTAGATACCGTTTATTCGGAAGAAATTAAGGAAGAGGAGAAATAATATTAAAACCGCCTGCCTATAATCAGCTTAACAATAGATTTATCCGCGCTTTGCGAGCCAATTCCATAACCCAAATTAACTTCCCATTTCGGGTCAAAATTAAGGTCACCGGCAACAAATAGCTGGTGGTCCTGCTCTTTAAGCGGATCGGGATTAAAAAATGGCCCGGTTGCTCCATAATATTCAAATCCTAATGCTATAACCCTGGTTACATCGTAGCTTGCCTTTAAATTAGGCGACCAGATCAACCCCCGGTTTTGATCGGGCCCTTTAAAGCTTTGGTCAACCGTTGGGTTAAAAGAAATATATACTTTATCAATTTTTTTATCAATTATCGGCCTTATTTCTAAGGAGGCCGTGTTTGGATCAAAAGCAGCTTTTTGAAAACCAAATTCTAACGAAAGGCTTACACCTACCGGCCAATGCCAGTCATCAGGCGCGGCTACCCGCGGGCGGATATGCGAGCCCACGTAAGCTGTGCGGCCATCACTGCCTATGGAGTTAAAAATATAAAAGCCGGTTTCAAACCAGGGTGTCCATCCGTGAGTAATTTCAATGGTTTCATGCTGTACATGGTTGGTGGGTAACATGCCATCTTCTATAAATTTACTGCCGCTAAGCGTGTTGTTACTATGCAGTTCAAGCATGGTATGGCCCATCTCAACCGTTTCTGAACCATATACCTGTATTTCGTAATTTTCTTGCGCTTTAAGCTGTAAAAAGCCAATTGAAAGAATAAAAAGCAGGTAAATTTTTTTCATGGTGATAATTAGAAAATGATGGATTTAATAATGATTATTTAAATTAAGTGTTAATATGTTTGAACTTAAATAGGGTGGTTAATGCCCGTAACATATTACCGGTGCATTGAGGTTAGTGGTACATTTTAATTAAATAGGAACAGAACCAATAATATTTTCATAAAATTGTAAGCACTTAATTTTACTGTAACGTGAAATTAAACTCAGATTCTGAGTAAATATTGAAGTGGAATAACAATACCAGATTACTTCAGAATTTGATAATAGGTTTACGACAGTATGACTGAAAAAGAACAGAAAGCCACCTTTGTTATTCAAAAAGTACAACCGGCATTATTAGGTTTAATGGATGGATCGGTATCCACCCTGGCACCTATTTTTGCAACTGCCGGGCTAACCGGGCAGCCTATTAAAGCCTTTTATGTAGGTTTAGCGGCCTCGCTTGGGGCAGGGATCAGCATGGGGCTGGCCGAAGCACTGTCTGACGACGGAACAGTAACCGGTAGGGGCAGCCCGATTGTAAGGGGAGCTATAACTGCTTTTGCAACCGCGTTAGGCGGGATGCTTCATACTTTCCCTTTTTTAGTTCCAAACATATATAACGCACTGCACATAGCTTATATAGTGGTAGTTTTTGAACTATTAAGTATAGCGCTTATCAGGTATAGGTTTATGAAAACACCATTATGGTCAACTATACTACAAGTAATAGTTGGCGGTGGGATTGTATTTATATTAGGCATATTTTTAGGCAAAGCCGGCACTTAGTTAATTTAGTATATATATGACTGTTATTGAACCAACCAAAAGGGATATACAACATCCCGACCGTACCAAGAGATATTCGGCAACCCTGCGTTTTTGGCACTGGGCGAATATGATTATTATTACAGGCTCTTTATTAACCGTACTGGTAAATTCGACTGTATTAAAGGGGCGTAACAATGCGCCATTTTTAAAAACTGAACTGCAAAAAGCAGGTGCTACAGTTACAGACGACCAAGCAAAAGAAGCGGCACATGCTTTAAGTGATAAAGTATGGGAAATTCATACCTATTTTGGCTATGGGTTAGTTGCGTTGTTTGTTTTTCGCTTGCTATTAGAGTTTTTTCAACTGGCCGATCAAAAGTTTATCCGTACCTTAAAAAAGGCATTTGCCAATTTTAATCAAATCAAAAAACAACGCGAAATTGCCCGGCATGAGCTGGTTGTTAAGCTGATATACCTGATATTTTATCTTTTGCTATTTATTATGGTGGTAACCGGCTTATTTCTGGCATTCGAAGATTTCTTTGAACCTTATAAAGCTATCCGTCATTCTGTAAAAGAGGTGCATAGCTTTTGCATGTATATCATATTAGGATTTATAACTATCCACTTAATTGGCGTATTTTTAGCCGAAAAAAGGGACAGTAAAGGCATTGTATCAGATATGATAAATGGCGGCGGCGGGAAAGCATAGCTATAAAGCCTTGCAAAATTTTAAGACCTTATAAGGCTTTATAGCTGTTTAACACTTGCCCCATTCCCGTTATATCATTGCGAGGAGCCGCTGGGGTTAAGCGATGGCACGACGAAGCAATCTCGTCGCACGGTTAGCAGGCGATGAGATTGCTTCACCGCTCAATTCCATCACACTTCCCGGTTCGCAATGACATGCGGGAGTACATGGTCATTTCCCCTTCAGCGTTTTGCGAAACTTTATAATTCGCAATTGCGTTGTTGAGTGATTTTAAACAGCTTCTAAAAATTTACTTTGTAATCAGGTAAACCTTATCCAGCACTTTATAGCGGTTGGGCTTGTTGATAAAATCAGGCAGGATGCGTTCTTGCGGATAGTTTTGAAAAGATTGTATGATCTTAAAATTGGCGTGGGTTTGGTTCAGATAATCAATAGATGCCTGGTTAGCATAAAAAACGGAAGCACTATCGGGCTTAAAATTATTAAATTGATCCAAAGCAAGGTAATCAACCGGCTTATCGGTATAAAACTGGAATACATTGTTGGTTAGTTTTAACGAGTATAAATGCTTTGCTGCAAATGCAGGTTGGTTAAGATACCGGGCAGCGGTAATTTGACCATTATAAGAAGCTACTTCTTTATAAAGTACCGTATTTAAATAAAAATTGGCAAATAGCGCCACCGTACAACTTAATAAAAAAACTTGTTGGCTGCTTTGTTTAATTTGGGTGAATATGCCCAGCGCCATCGCTAAAAATATAATAATGTCTATTGCTAAAGGCAGGTTGTTGCCTGGTTTTAAAAAATAGTTAACGGCTAATATCACTACAGGGAACAATACAATATAAATATATTGGCTTATTAACCTGAATTTAGTACCAAACCTGCTTAATCGCCCATAACAATAAGGAGCCATGATGATAGCAAACAGCGGGAATACCGCATTGGTATAAAATGGCAGTTGGAAACGGGATAAAGAGAAAAGTAATAATAATAATAAGCCACCGCTTAAAGTATAATATTCAACCAGCCTGATTTTGCCGAATAGCTGCCTTACCTGTTTGTAAATTGCATAATAAAACAACAGGCACCAGGGCGCAAATGCCCATAGCAGGGTATGCAGGTAAAAGAAAATATCCCCGCCTGCTTTTTGGCTGATGGGCCCCTTATTTACAAACCGCCCAAACTGGC
>DASWOZ010000192.1:0-5234 GCA_036398535.1 Mucilaginibacter sp.
GCAGCAACTGCCATTCCTGGCGCGAGTCGTCGTAGAGCACATCGAACATGCGGCTCCGGCCGTCCTCATCCGTGCCCTGGAAACGCCAGCCCAACGGCATGTCCGGCAGGTATAATCTAAAACCGGTTTCGTAATTATAACCGTCCTGTGCCTGTAAAGTAGGGTTGATGATATGATCTGTGCCCCTTACCTCGCCCGATGTAGGCGCGGAGTAGCCCCGGCTAAATGAAGTTCTCCAGATAAAGTCATTAGTTATCTGGTAGGATAGGGCAAGCCTTGGCATCAGCTCGGTATTGAATGGCCTTTTAGTATAAGCGGTTTGTGCCAGCGGGAAAATGTTTTCAAACTGATAAGAATAGTTGTTCACGCTTAATGCTGCTTCTACCTGTAGTTTTTTATAAATATGTGCCTCAAAGCGGCTAAATATAAAATGCTGATTCGTATTTAAATGGTCCTGCGTTTGTGTAGCTGCCGGGGCACCACGGTTATTATCATAATCGCTGGCTAATGCATTTGTTTGCTCCCATTCGCCGCCTAAATTCAGTTTCCAGTTAAAATTGGTTTGAGGCTCGCCTTGCGCCAATTCAAAATAAGTACGTACACCATAAGTGTTTTCTATCCTATGTTCGTAAGTGGTAAATGAGGGATTTGTAAAATCAACATGGGTGCCAAACACGGTTAATACATTACGCAGGTTTTTGGTGATGTGTACTTCATTCACCACGCCGCCGTACAAGGTCTTATCAAATATGGCTGCTTTCAGGTCCTGCGCGCTAAGTGATGTTTTGGTGGCAAGTCTGGCGTCACTGGGGTTGGCCTCTGCTTGTTCCAACGTTAATCCTCCAGGAGTTTGATAATAAAGATTAGAGTAAAAGCCCAAAAATTTCAACTGATTATTAACGCCATATTTAAGGCGATCCTCAACCTGAAAATAATTTTTATGCATGGCGCTGTTAGCGCGGTAACCATCATAAGTTTGGTATGACTGGTTAATGTTCAATACATTATTACCGGTAACATTTTGCACGGCTGCATTTTCATGATACAGGCCATATGAACCCGCGTTCATTCCCACCGATGCGAAGTTGCCCGCATAGGGGTTAATTGCGTTAATTAATACTACCCCGCCCGAGTTTGCCCCAAATAAACTCCCGTCGGGGCCTTTTAATACTTCAATGCTGTTTATGCTATTTACGTCAATGGCACCTAAATAAGTATTGCCGCTGGCATCGGTCAATGGCATTTCATCAAAATATATCTTCACATCGCGCACCGCGAAAGGTGACCGTATTAAACTGCCGCGTATGGCCAGCCGGTAGCTACCCGGTGATCGTTCTTCCATCCGTACCCCTGGTATGGTATTCATTGCAGGTACCAATGAGTTGCCGGGTTGTAGCTTTAGCTGATCAGCAGTTAATACGCTTACAGATGCAGGTACATTAAGTAAAGGCTGGGTAGAAAGATAGCCACTTACCGTAACTGTTTCCAACCCTTTTGTACTATCTCTTTTCGCCGAATCGGCTTTGGTTTGAGCGTGGGCACCCATAAAAAAGGCGCAAATAATAATTGAAGTAAAGTAAAGTCTTATCACAGGTTTTGATTAGGTGTGCCAAAAATAGTCCTTTATAAACAAAAAAGAGGCAATCAATTGTCAAGTGTTTGTGATATAAGAAAAAAATAAGTTTAAATATGAGGGAAATTACTCGTTTTTGGAGATGGTTTATTGGGGAGTCAAGAATGGATGAGTAGAAATCCAAGAAGCTGGATAAAAAGAATAAAGCCCGTAAAATAATATATCTTACACTTATTTAAAAAGCAATAAACTTATCCATTTGCTCATTGGTAAACTTTATGGTATCGTCTTTAAACAGCTCGTTATGGGCGTTTAATTCGCTTTTAATATTGGCAATATGAATTTTTAACGGCATTATATTTAAATGCAAATAATGGCAAATCCCTGTAAAATGATCAATACCGCGTATGTTGCCATATTTACCCGATGACAGGCCAACTAATGCCGCCTTTTTATCGTAAAAGCTTTCGGGGAATGAGCAGGCATCAATAAACAACTTTAAAACCCCTGGGAAACTGCCATTGTATTCAGGTATAATAAACAGAAATTTTTGAGTGGCGGTGATCCGGTCTTGTATAATTTGAAATTCAGGGCTCCTTTTACCATATAGGTCGCTCTCAATTAAAGTAGCCGGCAATTCGTTTAAAGATAATATTTCGGCCTTCATCCCTTTCTTCGCCAATATTTTTTGATAATATTTGGCCAGTTTTAAGGTTGAGCTGCCGGGGCGGTTAGTGCCTGAAATAATGGTAACCATGTTTTTTTAAATATAAGAATGACTGAATTAACGAATTATTGAGTTAGAGATACCCGGATTGATCATTAACTCGCTAATCCACAAATTCATGCTTAATTTGTTTGTAAGTTGGCACATTCTGTGAATTTCTGAGTTGTTTTATTATTTATCTTAGCACCTGTTAAACTTTTTCCCGAAGGTAGAAATTTCTATTCCTATTTTTCGTTATTATAAACACTGTTATCACATTTGTAAATATATAGAATGAGTAAAATAATTGCTTTGGCCAATCAAAAAGGAGGTGTAGGTAAAACCACTTCATCCATTAACCTGGCCGCGAGTTTAGCTGTATTAGAATATAAAACATTACTGGTAGATGCCGATCCGCAGGCTAATACTACATCGGGCATTGGATTTGATCCGCGTAATATACAAAACAGTATTTATGAGTGTATTATTAATGATGTTGACCCGCACGTGGCCATCATCAAAACAGATACACCCAATCTTGACCTTTTACCGGCTCATATTGACCTGGTAGGTGCCGAGATAGAAATGATTAACCTGGATGAGCGTGAATATAAAATGAAAGCTGTTTTAAACAGTGTACGTGATGAATATGATTTTATTATTATTGATTGTTCACCGTCATTAGGTTTAATTACTATCAATGCTTTAACCGCTGCCGATTCGGTAATTATCCCGGTTCAGTGCGAATATTTTGCATTAGAGGGTTTAGGCAAGCTTTTAAATACCATAAAAATTGTTCAAAACCGTTTAAACACACAACTGGAAATAGAGGGTATACTGCTTACCATGTATGACGTAAGATTACGCCTTTCAAACCAGGTGGTTGAAGAGGTAAGAACCCATTTTGAAGAAATGGTTTTTGATACTATTATTCAGCGTAACACACGTTTAAGCGAAGCGCCAAGCTTCGGTATATCAGTAATTATGCATGATGCAACCAGTAAAGGCGCCATCAATTATCTTAACCTTGCCCGCGAGATCATCCGAAAAAACGATTTAGTAAAAGATGATTTGACCACTACCACAACAACCGTATAATTCATGAGTACTGAAAAAAGAAATGCACTGGGTAAAGGATTAAGCGCTTTATTAAACGATTCAGAAAATGTACTTCCCAATAAAAACACTAAAGTAAATACCTCCCCGGCAGACGTTAACAGTCCGGGTTCTGTAAATGATATTAAATTATCAGAAATTGAGGTCAACCCTTTTCAGCCGCGTACAGATTTTGATGAAGATGCTTTATCAGACCTGGCTGCCTCAATAAAATTACAGGGCCTTATCCAGCCTATTACAGTAAGGCGGGTTAATGCACACAGCTACCAGCTCATATCCGGCGAACGCCGTTTGCGCGCTTCTAAATTGGCGGGTTTAACTCACGTGCCGGCTTATATCCGTACGGCCAACGATCAGCAAATGCTGGAGATGGCTTTGATCGAAAATATTCAGCGCGAAAACCTGAATGCCATTGAGGTAGCCCTGAGTTTTCAGCGGATGATAGAAGAATGTAACCTGAAACAGGAGGAATTAGGCGAGCGTGTAAGTAAAAACCGGTCGACCGTAACCAACTACCTGCGCTTATTAAAATTGCCCCCTGCTATACAGGCATCCATCCGCGATGGGCAAATTTCTATGGGGCATGCTAAAGCATTATTACCTATTGAGGACCCGGGTAAACAATTATATATCCACAAACATATCATTCAGGAGGGTTTATCCGTTCGTAGAGTGGAAGAGATGGTGCGGGATGAACAAAAATCGCGCGTAAAAAAAGAAGGCAAGCAGCCCGAACCCATATCCTTTCAAATGCAAAAGATACAGGATGACCTGGCATCGAAGTTTAGCACAAGAGTAAAACTTAAATTAAACAGCCAGGGAAAAGGCGTTATTGAGATCCCGTTTTTATCAGACGATGATCTTGGCCGTATTCTTGAAATGCTGGATTGGTAAAATGTATAAAAAATTTCTAACCGTTTGTTTGTTCGCAGCGATAGCTTTTAGCGCAAAGGCGCAACAGCCAGATACACTGGGCCGTAAGCCCAGTGTAGATAAAACCCTGCAAGACAAACGCGATTCTTTAAAAGCCAATCCAATTGTTCCTAAAGTAAAGGAAAGAATTTACCATCCGGATAGTAACCATAGCCCCCATAAAGCGGTTATGCATTCATTAATGATCCCGGGCTGGGGGCAGGTGTATAACCACCAGATATGGAAAACGCCCTTTATATATACAGGCCTGGGCCTCTTAGTATGGGCTTATAACTTTAACCGGGTTAATTATAACACCAATTTAGCGATAGCTAAATTTAGGGAAAGCGGTAATCCGCCTGCAAAAGGCACTAAATATTATGATCTGTATCAGGCATATGCTCCCTTTAGTACGCAAGCCATTGATGATGCCGTTACCGGTTATGCCCGTAACCGCGATTTAAGTATATTTGGTTTTATTGCTGCGTGGGGCATCCAGATGATAGATGCTTATATCGATGCCAAATTTCAACACACCTATTCCATGGATACCAATCTGTCATTTAAGGTCAGCCCGAGCGTGATCCAGCCTGCTTATGCCGGAAATTTTGGCGGTTCCTATATTCCCGGTTTAAAACTTACCTTTGCGCTTAAATAGCATTGAATACAAAATGAAAATTGCATTATTAGGCTACGGAAAAATGGGTAAGATCATTGAAAAGATCGCTACCGACCGTAAACACGAAATTGTATTAAAAATTGGGTTTGATAACCTGCATGAGCTGACGGAGGAAAATTTACAGAAAGCGGACGTAGCTATCGAGTTTAGCACCCCGGCAACCGTATTAAATAATATTGGCCTTTGTTTTAAAGCAGGTGTGCCGGTTGTGGTAGGTACTACAGGCTGGTATGACCAGCTATCAACAG
>DASWOZ010000193.1:0-8240 GCA_036398535.1 Mucilaginibacter sp.
TTTTGGAAAGAAATATTGAGCACTCTCCTTTGGAGAGGATTGGGTGAAGTGTAGGAGGGCCCCGATATTTTTCAATCTTTTACAGAAACATAACAGAAATATCAAATTAGTAAACGATTTTTACGGTATGGCAAAACAACCCATTATCACAGTTAAAAACCTGGTTAAAAATTATGGCGATTTTAGCGCTGTAAAAGGTATTAGTTTTGAAGTATATGAAGGCGAAATATTTGGTTTGCTTGGCCCGAATGGAGCCGGCAAAACCACCACGCTGGAGATTATTGAAACCTTGCGTGATAAAACATCAGGTAGTGTAATGGTTGATGGTTTTAATATCGAAACCGATGCCGATAAAATTAAACAACGTATTGGTGTGCAATTACAGGCTGCGGGCTATTATCCCAATTTAAATTTGTCAGAGCTGATTGCGCTTTTTTGCGGTTTATATGGGGTGGATAAAACCCCGATGGAAATGCTGGAAAAAGTAGCATTGACAGATAAGGCCAAAGCAAAATATAAAGAACTTTCCGGTGGGCAAAAGCAACGTTTTTCCATCGCTACCACGCTGATCAATAATCCCCGTATTATATTTTTAGATGAGCCCACAACCGGGCTTGACCCACAGGCGCGCCGTAACTTGTGGGATCTGATCCGCGAAATACGTGACAGCGGAACCACCGTTGTAATTACTACACACTATATGGACGAAGCCGAGGAGCTTTGCGACCGGGTTGCATTTGTGGATGGCGGCCATATCATTGGTATAGATACACCTGATCATTTTATTGATGAACTGGTGGCCAGCGGCTTTGAACGCAAAAAGCAAGTGAAACTGGCCAACCTGGAAGATGTATTTATAAACAAGACGGGTAAGGAATGGCGGGCGGAGTAAGTTTATGCCTACCCCAGCCTTCTCCAAAAGAGAAGATTCTAAGCGAAACCGAATGACTAATGACACAATGACCAATGACTAATATGAATAAACCATACTCCAATATCCGTGCAACCCTGGCCATTGCCAAAGCAAGCTTCCGTTCTATTATGCGCAGCCCTTCGGCGGTGGTGTTTAGCCTGGCTTTTCCGTTGATATTTATTACTGTTTTTGCCAACATTGGCGGCAGCAGTGTAACGGTTGACGTTGGCGTTGCCAAGACCTGCGATACGGTTGGCCCGGTTTATAAGGCGCTGAAAAGCACAGGTGTGGTAAAACTGATCACCAACAGGACTACAGCCCAGATGGAAACCAGTCTTTCTCGCGGTGATATTGCTGCCATTATTGATGTTCAAAAAAATAACAGCCGCCCACCGTACACGCTTAATGTAAAATATTCCAATGCATCGGCACAAAAGGGTGGCATTTTTAAATCATTGCTTACCAATATTTTTTACCAGATTAACAGCTATGGCAGCACAGCGCCACCTGCTGTTGCCGAAGTAAAGGAAACCACCATTAAAGGCAGGGAATATAAATACATTGATTTTTTACTGCCGGGTATGCTGGGCTTTTCGTTGTTGAGTAGCGGTGTTTTTGGTACGGCGTTCGTATTTTTAAGCCTGCGGATAACTTTAGTTATTAAACGGTTTTTTGCCACCCCGGTAAAAAAATACAGCATCGTTTTAGGCGAGGCATTGGCCCGTTTGGTGTTTTCATTGTTAGGTGCGTTGTTTATTATTCTGGTTGGGCACTACCTGTTTCACTTTACCTTGATACATGGTATTATAACGGTATTGAATATGCTGGTATTGGCGGCCATAGGGCTCATTATATTTATGGGTTTTGGGTTCGTCATATCAGGTATAGCTAAAAACGAGAGCAGTATACCGCCAATATCTAACATTATTACCATGCCGCAATTTTTATTGTCGGGCACTTTCTTTTCGGTTTCGGCTTTTCCTGTTTGGCTGCAATCTATCAGTAAGGTATTGCCGCTAACTTATTTAAATGATGCCATGCGCGAGGTTGCTTTTGAAGGCGCAGGCTTAGGTGATGTTACCCACCAGTTATTAATATTGGGTGCCTGGTTTATCGGGGTTTATGCGGTTTCGGTTAAAACGTTTAAATGGGAGTAGGTTGACATGCAACTATGCAAATGTGCGGATATGCAGATGATTTCGGATGCTCAATTCGGCTAATTCTAAAATTTCGTAAATTCTGGTTCAGACAAAGAATCATCCAAGGTTAATTTAATGTTAATCTTCAACTATTTTGCTGCTTATTTATTTGAAATTGTATCTTTGAAAAAACGAAGTGTATTACTTACACTAACTTGATACAACAACTGATAATTACAAAAAAATGAGCTTAATAATTGATGTCCATGCCCGCCAGATACTTGATTCGCGCGGAAATCCTACTATTGAAGTAGATGTTTTAACCGAAAATGGTTTTATAGGCCGTGCCGCTGTTCCGTCCGGAGCATCTACAGGCGTGCATGAAGCTGTAGAGCTTCGTGATAATGATAAAGCGGTTTATATGGGTAAAGGCGTGTTAAAAGCCGTTGCCAATGTAAATGATATACTGGCTAAAGAATTGCAAGGTATTGATGTATTTGATCAGAACAGCATCGATAAGCTAATGATTGAGATTGATGGCACGCCAAACAAAGGTAACTTAGGTGCTAATGCAATATTAGGTGTTTCTTTGGCTGCTGCAAAAGCTGCCGCGCAGGAAAGCCGCCAACCATTGTACCGCTACATAGGTGGTGTTAATGCCAATACGCTTCCAATACCGATGATGAATATTGTTAACGGTGGTTCACACTCTGATGCGCCTATCGCGTTCCAGGAATTTATCATCATGCCGGTTGGCGCTTCTTCTTTTTCAGAAGCATTAAGATGGGGAACTGAAGTATTCCATACTTTAAAAAAGATCTTACATGACCGTGGCCTTTCAACCGCTGTAGGTGACGAAGGTGGTTTTGCACCAACTTTTGAAGGTACTGAAGATGGTGTTGAAACCATTTTAAAAGCCATAGAAAAAGCCGGTTACAAAGCAGGCGAAGATATTTTCTTAGCATTTGACTGTGCCGCATCTGAGTTTTATAAAGACGGTAAATACGATTATACTAAATTTGAAGGCGAAAAAGGTGCTATTCGCACCAGTGCCGAGCAGGCAGAATACCTGGCTCAATTAGCAGAAAAATACCCAATTATTTCTATTGAAGATGGTATGGCCGAGGATGATTGGGAAGGCTGGAAATTATTAACCGATAAAATTGGTGACAAAGTACAATTAGTAGGTGATGATTTGTTTGTAACTAACGTAACCCGTTTACAAAGAGGTATTACTGAAGATATAGCTAATTCTATATTAGTAAAAGTTAACCAGATAGGTTCATTAACCGAAACTATTAACGCGGTAACTTTAGCGCAAACCAATGGTTATACCTCTGTAATGAGTCACCGTTCCGGCGAAACTGAAGATTCGACGATTGCTGATTTAGCTGTAGCCTTAAATTGCGGACAGATTAAAACAGGTTCGGCTTCACGCTCAGACAGGATAGCTAAATACAACCAGTTATTACGCATTGAGGAAGAATTAGGGGATAACGCCAAATTTATTGGTAAAGACTTTAAGTACTTTAAAAAATAGTTGATTAAACACTAATTTCTCGAATTTATATTCGAATTTCACAAATTAAGCCGGTCTTTTGGGTCGGCTTTTTTTGTCTGAACCACCGATTAAAATAATTTTTGGATTTCGCTGATTAAATCAACGTCATCATTTAATCAAAAAAATCAACGGTTCAGATTATATTTGCCTCAATGAAATCTAACCGAATTTTAAGAATATTCATTATCTTAGTTATATTAAGTATCACTGTTGGTTGCGATCAGGTTTCAAAAAAAATAGTGCGCGAAAAATTAGCCGATTACCAAACCATTAATCTTATACGTAACCATTTTATTATAGAAAAAGCTGAGAATACCGGTGCATTTTTAAGCCTGGGCGATGCAGCCTCTAAACCCATGCGGATCATTTTTTTAAATGTCATTCCGTTGGCGCTTATCCTGGCAAGTCTGTTTTATATCCTCATCAAAACCAATATTAACAGGTACACGCTATTGGCCATTATTTTTATGATAGGCGGCGGCATAGGTAATATTTATGACCGCATAGTCCACGGTTCGGTAACCGATTTTCTATATATTGACTTTGGCATATTCCACACCGGGGTATTCAATGTGGCAGATCTGTTTATTACGGTGGGCATATCTATTATTTTAATACAATCATGGCTTAAGCGGAAACCGGCAGTGGATATACAACATATTGAAGAATAATTTGCGCTCGTTTATAATATAACTTGCGTTCGTCTGTGACGAGTGCTTAACATTGGTTGGCATCTGTGATGCGATACAATCGCAATTCCATTTTACGCACTCGTCGCAGTCGAGCGCAAGAATGGCAGTCTTTACAGTATGCAAACTATTGTTAAATAATAAAACGTATCTTTGCATCAATAAATACCCGTTTCGCTTAAGGTTGATCACCAAGAAAAACTTCAGATCCCCGCTTATGCTTCGCGTTAGCACATTCATATTACAACAGATTACATGTCATTCGAAAATTTAAATTTAATTGAGCCTATTCTCAGGGCTTTAAAAACTGAGGGATATACCACACCTACACCTATACAGGAACAAGCCATACCTATTGTATTACGTCACCAGGACTTGCTGGGTTGCGCACAAACCGGAACCGGTAAAACAGCGGCCTTTGCCATACCTATTTTACAGTTATTATACCAGGACAGGCTTCAGCATAAAGAACAAAAAACAATAAAGGCCCTTATTTTAACGCCAACACGTGAGCTGGCCATCCAAATAAACGAGAGTATAGCTGCTTATGGTAAACATACCGGTTTAAAGCATTTGGTTATTTTTGGTGGTGTATCACAAGGCCCGCAAACGGATGCTTTGCGCCGCGGGGTTGACATTTTAGTGGCCACACCCGGCCGTTTACTGGATTTGATGAACCAGCGTTTTGTTCACCTGGAGCATATTAAAATGCTGGTTTTAGACGAAGCCTACCGTATGCTGGATATGGGCTTTGTGCATGATGTTAAAAAGATCATTGCTAAAGTTCCGGCTAAAAGGCAAACGCTGTTCTTTTCGGCAACGATGCCAAAAGAAATACAGCAATTGGCTGATACCATACTTAACAACCCCGAAAAGGTGGAAGTTACCCCGGTATCATCAACTGCTGACACCATTCAGCAGGAATTATATTATGTAGAAAAGAACGATAAACGTTCATTACTGGCACATATATTAAAAGATAAAAATATTAAAACGGCCTTGGTATTTACCCGCACCAAACATGGCGCGGATAAAGTAGTAAAAGATCTGATCCGTATCGGTATCACTGCCGAAGCTATACACGGTAATAAATCACAGAACGCGCGTCAAAGGGCTTTAACTAATTTCAAGAACCGTACTACACGCGTGTTGATTGCTACGGATATTGCTGCGCGCGGTATTGATATTGACGAGCTTACCCACGTGATTAACTACGAGATACCAAACATTCCTGAAACCTACGTACACCGCATTGGCCGTACCGGCAGGGCAGGAGCAAGCGGTATAGCGTTAACCTTTTGCGATCAGGAAGAAATTGAATTTTTAAAAGATATTCATAAGCTGATTGCTAAAGAGATCCCGGTTAATGATACGCATCCTTACCCAATGAGCCCGCAAAGTATTGTTGCCAAACATGCAGAAGGCAAAAGTGGTGGCGGTGGCCGTACTGGTGCACCAAAACGCGGCAGAGGATTTGGTAGGGATAGTAGACCTAAGGCACCAAATGGTGGCAGCGGTATGAGCGGCAGGCCCGGCGGTGGTAACCGCAGTGCAAGAAGAGATTAATTTATTAAGAGCGTTGTCGCCTGTAAAGGAAACAGCGCTCTTTTTATATATCAACTATTTCGTCTGTATCGTCCAATTAGGTACATAGCCGGTTTTATGATCAAATAAAACCTTATAAAAGGCCTTGCCTTTTTCTAATACGACTACCTTTGAATTTGTGGGGATGGATACCACCACATCCGAATTATAATCATCCGTTTTCCGCAAATACACTACACCTGTCGCGTTACCTTTAATGGCTGAAAGATAGGTGATAGTAGGATTTGTAAGCCCGTTGGCAGTAACGGGTATTTGGTTAACCGGCTTATAGTTAGCCATAATTACCGGTGCAGTAGGCTGTGCTGGCCGGATGTTGATTGTGTCGGAAGGTAGCTTGATGGGCTTATTGTCGGGTTTAGCCGCCAACGGCGCAGTTACACTTGCTGTTTTTACAGCTGTAGCAGGCACGCTGTTAATTGCTACGGGGAGCATTACCGGAGCAGCTTTCTCAGTCGCGGGCACTTTAGTGATTTTGGCCACCTCATTGGGCGCGATAGTTTTAATTTTATGTTTATGCCGCTTTTTATGAGGATTAATCAGACGCGGCGTAGCAACAGCAGCCGTTTTGATATTTGTAGCTTTTGACACCCAAATTGATTTATAAACATAATACCCGAAACCTAATGTCATAGCAATTAACGTGATACTAAAGGCCACATCAATATGTTTGGTTTTAAAGCGATAAGCAAGTTTTTTAGGCACATTGCCCGGCGGGAAAGCCTTGCCTTTTTTTAGCGCGACATCATAGTGATTGCGCATGGCGGGGTCGCTCAGGGTTTCATATGCTTCGCGGATCTCTTTGAAGCGGCTTTCAAAATAATGATCATTGCCATTCAGATCCGGATGAAATTTTTTCGACAGTTTACGGTAAGCCTCCCTTATTTCATTCGGGGTGCAGTTTACATCCGTTCCTAAAATAGCGTAGAAATCCTTCATGCGTTAAAAAAATCAGTTAGCGTAAATATACTCTTTGATTATTTTTTTAACACATAGTTTAATTGAGATTTTTTTAAGTTGATATAATTAACAAAAGGTGCAGGCTGGCCCCTCAAAATTGCCAAACTGTCCACACACCTAAGCGGACGGACACCAAAACCACCACCATGTCCTTGCGAAACAAGGGCCAGTGCAAAGCCTGTGCGGTTGAAGCAAATGCGTTGTATACTTATCCGCTACGAGATTGCCGCGTCGCGCTTGCGCACATGCTGCTGCTTGCGCCTCGCAATGACAAATTTGGGATAGCAAAGTGTGTCCGCTGTCCAAACCGTCCATACCCCTAAGCGGACGGACGGAACAAAAGGGGCTCAGACTGACAACGCTCTTTTAATCAATATATCTATCCAACAAAAAAGCCAATCATTAAATGACTGGCTTTCTTCTTTTTGCATCCGGCGGCACAGTCCCTAAACTGCACCGCCTTCAGCAAACCTCAAAGTAGATTATATAGGGGTATTTTGGGGTATTACATCCGGCCTATGTTTCCGCTTTCTACCCTTTTACGGTACGACCAGTAGAAGATGATAGGGAAAATAAACAGGTTAAATGTCGTATTCGTAATCAGGCCGCCTATTACTACAATAGCCAACGGTTTTGATGCTTCACTGCCTATACCGTTACTCATGGCGGCAGGCAGCAGGCCAATGGCCGCCATCATAGCCGTCATTACCAGCGGGCGCAGCCTGTCCTGTACACCCAGGCGTAATGCATCCGGAAATTTGCCATTTTCTTTATGGTGTATCATCTCCTTAATATTGCTCTTAAACTTGGTGATTAAAATCACCCCGTTTTGTACGCAGATACCAAACAGTGCAATAAACCCTATACCGGCCGAGATATTGAAGTTTACCCCCGTTATCAGCAGGGCTAAAATTCCTCCTGCTATGGCAAATGGCACGTTATTTAATACCAGCAACGAGTCGCGGAAATTACCAAACAGGATAAACAGGATAAAGAAGATGAGCAGCAAGCTGATAGGCACCACCTGGCTAAGACGGGTAGTAGCGCGTTGCTGGTTCTCAAAATCGCCAGCCCATTGCAGGTTATAACCTTTTGGTAATTTAACTGCTGCATTAACTTTTGCCTGTGCTTCTTTAATGGTACTGCCCATATCGCGCCCGCGGATAGAGAATTTGATGGCGCCATAACGTTTATTATCGTCGCGATAGATCATACTCACACCGGTTATCCGTTTGATGTTGGCTATCTCTCGCAGCGGTACTTTGTTACCATTAAGGGTAGGTACACGCAAGTCGCCAATAGAAGCCTCATTATCGCGGAAATCCTCGGGATAACGTATCCGCAATTCAAATTTGCGCTCGCCTTCATATATTTGG
>DASWOZ010000194.1:0-3689 GCA_036398535.1 Mucilaginibacter sp.
AACTACGGCCAGTATATGTATAGCTGGCAGGCTACTTATTTTGATGGAATATTGGTAAGTAAAGTGAGCTTTACCGATTTTTTAAAAGCCAAATATTTATTATTCACGCTGGTATCAACAACCGCATTTATATTGACGCTGCCCTATGTTTATTTTGGCTGGCGCACTGTACTGATACATTTTGTAATGTATTTATGGAACCTGGGGGTAAATACCACTATCATACTGTTTTTTGCTAACCGAAACTCCAAGCGCATCGATCTTTCAAAAGGGGCAACATTTAACTGGGAAGGTGTGGGCGTAACGCAACTATTATTATCTGTGCCTTTAATGCTTACTCCGTATGTGATTTATGTGCCGCTTAAGCTGTTAATTGGGGCTAATGCAGGGCTGGTAGCATTAGCAGTTACAGGGTTAATAGGCATATTTAGCCGTAATTACTGGATAAAATGGTTAACTGCCGATTTTTATAATAGAAAGTTTGAAATAGCCGAAGGCTTTAGAGATAAATAAGATGATAGAAATAAAAGATCTTAAAAAAGTATACAACAATGTATTAGTTGTAAATGTGCCCCATCTGGAAATCCGCAAGGGCGAAAGCGTAGGTTTGGTTGGTAATAATGGCGCCGGCAAAACAACTTTGTTCAGGATGATGCTGGATCTGATCCGCCCGGAAACCGGCGAAGTACTATCAAACGGCGAAAATGTAGCCGGGCACGAAAACTGGAAAAATTATACCGCGTCTTATTTAGATGAAGGCTTTTTGATAGATTACTTAACACCCGAAGAATACTTTTATTTTATTGGCGGCTTATATCAGCAAAGCCGCGCACAGGTAGATGATTTTTTAGCAGGACTAAGTGATTTTTTTAGCGGCGAAATTTTAAAGCGGGGCAAATACATCCGTGACCTCTCCAAGGGAAATCAGGCTAAGGTAGGTGTCGCATCCTGCTTATTGCAGCAACCCGAATTGTTAATGCTGGATGAGCCCTTTGCTAATATTGACCCTACCACGCAGTTCAGGTTAAAAAATATGCTGAAAGATGTAAATAAAAAAGGTGTTACCACTTTAGTATCCAGCCATGACCTTAACCATGTAACTGATGTTTGCGACAGGATATTGCTGATGGAAAAGGGCCGCATTATTAAAGATATGGCCACTAATGCATGCACATTAGCCGAGCTGGAAGACTATTTTGCTATTGGCCAACGGGAGGAAATAACCGTACCTATAGCTATTAAAATAGACGTAGAAGAAAATCATTAATAATTCTAATTATCATTGCGAGCGATAGCGAGGCAATCGCAAGTGTGAAAGTTCGCGATTGCCTCGCTATCGCTCGCAATAACATAAGTACCTATACATGTACCAGATCCGCCAAGCCACTTTGAACGATATAGAAACTATCCGGCAAATTGCCGACCAAACCTGGTGGCCCGCATATTCGGCTATATTATCGGCAGCGCAGATTGATTTTATGCTGGGCGAGATCTATTCGACCGAAAAAATAACCGAGCAGATAACCCATAACCTGCAAACCTATTTATTGCTGATAGAAGATGAACAGCCAGTAGCTTTTGCCGCTTACTCGCCACGTGATGAAGATGCCGGAATATATAAGTTACACAAATTATATTGCCTACCCGCAACCCAGGGTAAAGGCTACGGCAAAATATTGATAGATATGGTTTGCCAAAAAACACGAGAAGCTGGTAAACACATCCTCGACCTAAATGTAAACCGCTATAACAAAGCCAAAAGCTTTTATGAAAAAATGGGCTTTACCGTTGCTTATGAAGAGGATATTCCCATTGGTCCCTATTGGATGAATGATTACGTAATGCGCAAAGAATTATAATCAACACAATGTCATGGGTATTGATAAAGCTTCGCAAAACGCTGAGTACTCCCGGATGTCATTGCGAACCAGGGCCGTGCCACGGAATTGGGCGGTGAAGCCTAACCATGCGACGAGATTGCTTCGTCGCCCCTGCGCGTAAACCACCGTTTGCTCCTCGCAAAGACATAGTTTTTTATTTAATTATGCCAATATCCCCGCCATGTCATTGCGAAACAAAGGCAATGCGGGGGGCGTGTGTGGTTGAAGCAATCTCGTTGCTTTTTAACCGTGCGATGGGTTTGCTTCGTCGCCCCCAACGTTAAACCCGCGTTGGCTCCTTGTATTGGTTTGAAAACATCATTTTTTAATTAAAAATTATCTGCCTATATTTATAAAAACCTGTTTTTTGCTTTTTATAAACTATAAGTATTAATTAATTGATTAATTATTGGCCGTTTTTTGGTGAATTTGATAAAATAGCACGCAAAAAATTATAAAATTTTAAATAAAAGTAGGGTTTATTTAAAAACAGTTTTTATATTACAGTTTTTAAGGAATAACTGATTAACAAATTTTAATTTATTGTAGTTTTTTTCATGCAGGAATCAGCTTATTTTGATAAATATAACCCGATTAAAGGCGTTTGGGATGAAATGTACGGCACTGATAATAATGTGCGTGAGCATTATCGTAAAGTAATTGAATATATCTCGCGCGAATCGACCGATGATCTGAATAAGAAGGAAGAGCTTGCTAAAAGGCTTTTTATGAGCCAGGGCATTACCTTTACCGTTTATAACAGCGGCGAGGGTATTGAAAAAATATTTCCGTTTGATATTATACCACGCATCATTACGGCTGCCGAATGGGCCTTTGTAGAAAAAGGGATCAAGCAACGCTTAACCGCGCTCAACCATTTTTTAAAGGACATTTACCACAACCAGTTTATTGTTAAAGACGGTGTGGTCCCGATTGATATCATTTATTCGTGCCCGCATTTTTTACGCGAAATGTACCAGTTGCAGGTACCCTATGATATTTATATCCACATTTCGGGTATTGACCTGATCCGTGATTCGGACGGTACATTTTATGTGCTGGAGGATAACCTGCGTACCCCATCCGGCGTAAGCTATATGCTGGAGAACAGAGAGATCACTAAACGCTTATTTCCCGATCTGTTACCTCAATGCGGTGTCCGTAGCGTTACGGAGTATCCAACTATTTTATATAAAAATTTACTGGCGTTGTCGCCAAGGCAAATTGCCAGCCCTAATATTGTATTGTTAAGTCCGGGCATATATAACTCCGCTTATTTTGAGCATACCACGCTGGCCCGTTTAATGGGTGTTGAATTGGTAGAGGGCCGCGATTTAGTAGTAAACAACCATAAGGTGTATATGAAAACCACCACCGGCCTGCAGCAGGTAGATGTTATCTATCGTCGTGTAGATGACGAGTATCTGGATCCCTTAGTATTTAACCCATCCAGCATATTGGGTGTGGCAGGTATTATGGGTGCTTACCGTAAAGGTAATGTGGCTATTGTAAATGCCATTGGCAATGGCGTGGCTGATGATAAAGCGGTGTACGCCTACGTACCCGACATGATAAAATATTACCTGAACGAAGAGCCTATTTTAAAGAATGTGCCCACTTTTCAACTCGGCAACCGCGATGAACGCGACCAGGTTTTTAAGGACATTAATAAAATGGTGATCAAGAAAACCAACGGCAGCGGCGGTTATGGTATGCTGATGGGCCATGCGGCAACTGAACAGGAGATAGACGAATACAAAATAGAGGTGATGAAGGACCCGCGCAATTTTATAGCGCAGCCAACAATTA
>DASWOZ010000195.1:0-4551 GCA_036398535.1 Mucilaginibacter sp.
CCGAGCCACTGGCTAATCATCCCGACGAACTGTTAAAACAATACGACTATTTCATCCCTATCTACCATAAAAAAAAGGCGCTTGCTTATGCCCTGATAGGTGATTTTAACCCATCTACCGAACTGCTCAATAACGATTTAAACTTTATTCAAACGGTAATAAACGTTATTGTAGTAGCCCTGGAAAATAAAAAGCTTTTTAAAGAACGGTTGCAGTCCGAGCGTTTTCAGCGGGAAATGGAGCTGGCGGTTGAGGTGCAGAATATGCTTATCCCGATAAAGGCATACAAGGATACCAGTGTTGAGGTTAGCGCACGTTATATACCTCATCAGAATATAGGCGGCGATTATTTTGATTTTATCCGCCTTAATGATAATGAGTTTTTATGGTGCATTGCCGATGTGTCGGGCAAGGGAATTTCTGCCGCCCTATTGATGGCAAACTTTCAGGCCAGCCTGCATGCATGGGCCGCAGTAGAGGATGACCTGACCAACATTGTAGACCGGTTAAACAAGATCGTTATAAATAACACCAAGGGCGAGCGGTTTATTACCCTGTTTATTGCCAAATATAACCAGCAAACCCGCAAGCTCAACTATATTAATGCAGGGCATAATGCCACAATACTTTATTCCCAGGGAGAGGTTATAACCTTAAAACTGGGCACTACCATGATTGGCGTATTTGATGAACTGCCCTTCATTAACCAGGGTGAGGTTGATATTGACCCAGGAACAACCATTGTTAATTACACCGATGGGTTGATGGACCATGAGCACCCAAATAAAGAGTGGACAGAAGAAAACCTTTTGGAACTTGTAAAAAACAATGCCCATCTATCTCCAAATGAGTTTAATCAGTTATTAATGAATCACATTAAGCAGGTTATAAAAGGAAAACCTATTGATGATGTGACACTGCTA
This sequence comes from Mucilaginibacter sp., assembly GCA_036398535.1. Taxonomy (GTDB): domain Bacteria; phylum Bacteroidota; class Bacteroidia; order Sphingobacteriales; family Sphingobacteriaceae; genus Mucilaginibacter. The sequence goes on from DASWOZ010000195.1 coordinate 924, forward strand.
ACATTGTGCATTTTTTAAGACTAGTCACATTTTGCCTCATTCCGTGCCGTTGTTGGTCTTGTGACCATAGGTGCTCGGAAGATTGATATTCTTTCACAAATATTGTGTGAGGTGTCATGCTGAGGCACTCGAAGCATGCGGGCAAAGGCCTTTACGCTGTACATAATCGCTAATGCATAGTTCACAATGCCCAACGCACATGCTTCGAGTGCCTCAACATGACACCCTTTTTTGATCTTCCGAGCACCTATGGTCACAAGATCAACAAGGGCGGCAAATGACGTAAAAATTGTAAATGCTTTAAACATTTTTCCACATCAATAACAACTATAACTAATTTTGCGTTCGGAAAATAAAGAATGCTGTTATCAAGGTATCAATATGAACTTATAGAAGCTGGCTGTGATGAGGCTGGTCGCGGGTGCCTTGCTGGGCCTGTATTTGCCGCGGCCGTGATTTTACCTGATGACTTTGAGCATGATCTATTAAATGACTCCAAACAGCTTACTGAGGAAGTGAGATATAAACTGCGCATTGAAATAGAGCAAAAAGCCATAGCCCATGCCGTTGGTGTTGTTGATAACCTGGAGATTGATGAAATAAATATCCTGAATGCCTCGTTCCTTGCAATGCACCGGGCTATTCAAAAGCTTCATTTGGCGCCGCAGTTTTTAATTATAGATGGTAATCGCTTTAATAAATATCAAACCGTTCCGCATCAATGCATTGTTGAGGGCGATGCCAAATACTTCAGCATAGCCGCTGCCTCCATACTTGCTAAAACTTACCGTGATGATTATATGAAGCAAATTGCACAAGAGCATCCTGAATACGACTGGCATAAAAACAAAGGCTATCCCACCATAAAACACCGCGAAACGGTTATGAAAATTGGATATACGCCATACCATCGCAGAACATTCAGGGTGACCGATCCACAACTGGAGCTTTTTAGTAATTCATAATAATCCCTGCCTGATCAAGTGTCTACACTTGATCAAAAAAGGATGGTGAGTGTCCACACTCACGATATAACAAAAGTTCTTCCCAATTCGTAAGCGTGGACGCTTACAATTATTTAAGTTCAAGTGTGGACACTTGAACCGGCAACATTATTAATATTGTAATATCAAAGCAAATTTTGATACAAAAAAGCCCTCAATTCCCACCCGGTTCTTCATTTTTTATATTTTTGTTAAAAACCAGACAAACCATTGAGGATCCTTATTTTAACACATCGTGTCCCATTTCCGCAAAATGGCGGATACCCCATAGTAGTATGCAATACCATAAGGGGATTGGTTAACCTTGGGCATGAAGTTTCTTTGGTTGCCCTAAATGCAAAAAAAAATCATCATGAACCCAACGAAGATGATAGTGAAATCCTCTCAAAAATAAATTATCGGGCATATAATATCGATACCAATGTATCTGTATTTGAAGTGGCTGCTAATTTATTCAGCAAAACATCCTTTAATATCAATAAATACTATGACCCGGAATTTGAGCGGTTGCTCGTTCGTGAATTGAGGAACAGGGATTTCGATATAATTCAGTTTGAGGGGCTGTTTGTTTCCCTGTACCTGACCGCCGTGCGCAAAGTTTCAAAGGCAAAGCTAATCTACCGCCTGCATAATATTGAGAACCAGATATGGCAAAGGCTTGCTGAACAAAAAAACGACCCCTTTAAAAAGTCATATTTGAAGATGCATGCCAAGCGGATAAAGAACTACGAGCTGCAAACTTTAAACAACTTTAATGCTATTGCCGTATTTACCCAGCAGGATAAAACCACCCTGCTTGAATACGGCACCAAAATACCCATAGAGATATTGCCAGTAGGCATCAACCTGGATAATTATAAGCCCGATTTTAATAAAACAGAGTTCCCGAGCCTGTTCTTTTTAGGCTCGTTAGATTGGCTGCCTAATCGCGAGGGGATTGAATGGTTTCTTGAAAACTTCAACAAAGACCTTACCGACGGCGAACTCCGCGTACGTTTTTACGTAGCAGGTAATGATATACCTGAACGTTTTGACGATTACGATGTAATGGGCAAAATATTTATACAGGGCGAAGTTGATGATGTGCTTGAGTTTGCTAACAGTAAATCAATAATGATTGTCCCTTTACTCTCTGGTGGCGGCATGCGTGTAAAAATTGTTGAGGGCATGGCTATGCAAAAATGTATCATATCTACTTCGCTGGGAGCCGAGGGCATTAATTACGAAAATGGCGTTAACATCCTGATAGCAAATAATTACGATGAATTTTATGATGCTATAAAGCTATGCATAGCCGACGAAGAATATTGTAAAAATATTGGCCTGAACGCCCGCAGGTTAATGGAAGAACAGCATAATGTAAACCACGTTACCATAAAGCTGGTTGACTTTTATGAGTCGGTTAGCTGAGGGATTGTTAAAAAATCCCAAAAAAATAGCAAATTTTGTTATTGCGAGCGAGGAACGAGCGCGGCAATCTCTTCACTATAAATATTCACTATGGATGGCTACGAGATTGCTTCGTGCCTCGCAATGACAAGGTTTTTATTACTTCTCCAATTCAGCAATAATACCTTTTGCATTTTGATTTGATGGGTTTAACTGCAATGATCGTTTATAATTAATAAGTGCCTTTTGTTTATCGCCTTTTTTATAATAAGCTTCGCCTAAGCTGTCGAACACATTCCCCGATTTAGGAAAAAGTACCGTATTGTATTCAAACACAACTATAGCAGCATCCACATGTTTATTTCCCATTAAAGAATAGCCTATCTCGTTCAGGGTAGATTCATCATCAAATCCATATTCCTGCGGGTGTCCTGTTTTAAGCTTTTTATAGAATGCCAGCACTTCTTTCCCTTTCATGGTATCTAAAACAGACTGATACTGTTTAAGTATTGACTTCTTAGGCGTAACATAAGGCTTGTCATCCAGGATGGCATTTATAGCATTTGCAATATTATACTCATTACCTTGCTTGTTGTTGCTCATCAATATAATTACACGCCCCTTATTGTATGTTAACAGGGCCTGGTAATTAAAGGCAGTTCCATCGTGAACATGGCTTACCAGCCTATCGCCATCCATGCTCCCACCACCAAGGCCGGCCTGTGCATTTGGTGCAAATGGTATTATTATTTGCCGGGTTGATGCCGGGCTGATCAGTTTGAAGCTGGCAATACATTCAGCCCATTTATAAAAATCATCAAGCGTAACGCATGTCCACCCCGAGATAGGCACTAAAAGAGAATCCTGTTGATAATTATCATCATAAGCCTTTGCCATCAGCGCATCTGTATCGGTTGGATCTATAATTGAATTGAGCATTCCGCAGGGTTTCAGTATTTTCTGCCGCACAAAATCGATGAAAGACAGTCCACTCACCTTTTCTATTATCCTGCGCTGTAAAAAAACATTGTTGTTATTATAAGCATAATGCGTACCCGGCTCAAAGTCGAGCTTTTGCAGCTTCATCAGATCAGCCATGTTATCCGCATCACTTTTAACGGTTGCCCAATTTAGGTCGGGTAAACCGCTTGTATATTGCAAAAGGTTTTTTATGCTGATTTTACCAGCCCATGCTGGCAATTCCGGTAAGTATTTTGAAATTTTATCATCTATCT
>DASWOZ010000196.1:0-1875 GCA_036398535.1 Mucilaginibacter sp.
AACGGTATGCTTATACGGTACCCATACTTATTGAAATAGGTATATTAGTATTTGTAGGCAGTTGCGGCCCTATGTTACGCCATACACTTATCACGACAGAAATATTAGCAGGCAGCCTTCTTTTTGCAATGGGGCTGCAAAATGCAATGGTGTCTATGATCTCGGGGTCGGTAGTACGTACCACCCATCTCACAGGTATGTTTACTGATCTGGGTATTGAACTTGCCGCAATTATCAGGCTAAAGTCTGGCAACGAAATACGCATTCTTCGCGGGCGTATTTTTTTGCGTATCGTTATTATTGTCTGCTTTTTTCTGGGATGTATATTCGGGGCTATTTTTTATAATTATTTAAAGCTGCATGTGTTTTACATACCAACCGGCATATTGATCATTGCTATGTTTTTCGATATTTTTCGTGTCAGGGCAATAAAAGCGTACAGGAATGTTAAGCACCTGATGCATAATCCGTCATAAATACTGCGTTATTACCTGTTGTAACTGCCCCGCCTGTACCACGCCGCTTTGTCGCCATTTTTGCTCGCCTTTTTGAAATATCATTAACGTAGGTACGCTTTGAATTTTATAAGCATTTGCTGCTGCGGGGTTTTTATCAATATCTATTTTGATAATGGTTATCTTATCACCTAAATTATGTTTAACCTGCTGCAAAATGGGCGGCATCATTTTACATGGCCCGCACCATTCGGCCGAAAAATCTATCAGTACGGGTTTCTCCGAAGCTATAATTTCCTGAAAATTTGCCATAATATTTAATACTTATAATACCACACCATCTGTAGTAAAGGTTAACTGGTTAGTGCCGTGCATAGCTGATGTAGCATAGCCATTATCATTTATAAACAGCTTTTCGTTTTCGGCAGATATATTCAAGCCTTCTATTTTAAAATCTCCAAACAAACGTATTACTGCAACCGGCGAACTAACTTCAAACTCGGCAGTTATATTATGCTCTAAAGCCATAGCCGAAGTTTCATCCAATTGCTGGATATGGATGATCTCTTTGCCATCTGCTCTTGAAATCCGGATGCTGTCCCGTTCTGTTGCTACTTTATAGTTGTTATTGTCTTCTAACTGATTATCATACAGTTTAATAATAGTGCCGTTAGTATCTTGAATATCCAGGTTAACTGCCAACGCTGACCCGGGCTCGTTATCATGATAAATGGATTGGATCCTTAAAACTTCTTTTGAACCATCGTTGTCGGCATAATTGATAACACCGTGCGGAACTATAAAGGCGTTAGAGCCTATGATGAATGCGTATTTCATAATCGTATCTTGTTTGTATAACTATATAATATAAAAACAACTAAAATGTTTACATTATTTATCCTGTTGTAGGTAGTTATTATCAGCCAACCAATCGGCCATGCGCTGCGGCCATGTATTAACCGTTTTTAATTTAGAGCGATTACCCATATTAAATCCATGATCGCCTTTGTAAAGTATATGCGCCTCTACCGGTACTTTGGCTGCACGGTATTTTTGCAGCAGGCTAATTACCGAAACTGAGCAACAGGCATCATCATCGGCAGCCAGTAAAAAGGCGGGCGGCGCGTTGGCAGGTACTACATCGGGCAAAAAGCCCGGGCCGGGATAGATCTGGATCAAAAAGTTGGGCCTGGCGCTTACACGGTCAATCGGGTCGGGTGCATTCGGGTTGTCGCTATTTGGGCCAAAGGCTACCATATCAACCACCTCGCCGCCTGCCGAAAAGCCCATCATACCTATTTTATCAGGATTTATGCCTAATTCGGCAGCTTTGCTGCGTACCACCCGCATGGCCCGGTTACCGTCTTGCCGGGCATGTATCTCTACTTTATAAGGCGAATTGGTATCGCGAGCTAAACGG
>DASWOZ010000197.1:0-5300 GCA_036398535.1 Mucilaginibacter sp.
ATCGCGAGGAACGAAGTAATCTCGTTGTTATGCATTGGCAACGAGATTGCCATGCTATCGCTCGCAGTGATAATTAGTTTTTATATTCTTTAATCACATCTACCGCGTACTTCACATTATCAAACGGAATATCGGGCATAATACCATGACCTAAATTAAATATAAATCCGTTTTGGCCCTGCATACGGTCAAACAGGCGATAGATGCGGTCTTTAATTACCTTTTTACCGGCATATAAAATATGCGGATCTAAATTTCCCTGTACGGCTATGTCCTGTGGCAAGCGCTTTTTAATATCCAGCAGGTCAACGTTCCAGTCTATAGAAATAACATCAGGTTTAGCTTCGGCCATTAACGGAGCGAAAACTGAACTGCCCTTACAAAAAGATATTACCGGAATATCCTTACGATCCAATTTACTGATGATCTCGGCAATATACCGGTGCGAAAATTCTTTATAATCATCCCAGGCTAAAGCTTGTGCCCAGCTATCAAATATTTGTATGGCGTTTACACCGGCCGCAATTTGCAGGTTCAAATAATCTGCCGTAACGGCAGCTATTTTTGATAGTAACTGATGAGCCATTGCGGGCTCATTATGTAACATTAATTTGGTTAGCTTAAAATCTTTTGATGAACCGCCCTCAACCAAATAACTCATTACGGTAAACGGCGCACCTGCAAAACCAATCAGCGGGATGCTGCCATTCAAACGTTGCTGAATTACTTTAATGGCATCGGCCACATACTGCAATTTATGCGACACGTCAGTATCCAAGTTATCAATATCTGCCTGTGTACGTACCGGGTTAGCAAACTTAGGTCCTATATTTTGAGTAAAGCTCAAATCACCCCCCATAGCCTCACCTGTAACCAATATGTCTGAAAATAATATGGCAGCGTCAATGCCAAGTAAATCAACCGGCAGCATGGTAACATCAGCAGCCAGCTCGGGCGTTTTACACATTTCCAGAAAAGAATATTTATTTTTTATTTCCCAGTACTCGGGCATAAAACGGCCTGCCTGGCGCATCATCCATACGGGTGGGCGTTCTGTTTTTTCTGAAAAGGCTGCTTTTATTAGTAATGAATCTCTCATATTTTTATAGCGTCAGGAATTAAACGTCAAGAATCAAGATAGTTATGTTGTCTTGCTTCCCGGCGCTTAATTCCTGACTCTCATTTTTAATGTTTTTTTAATTCCTGGTGAAGGCGGCTGATCACATCCTTCATTTTGGCATTTATTTTTCCTTCGTATTTATCGGCTAATTGTAAGTAGGCTTTGGCTTTTTCAAAGTTACCCTGTCTTATGCTGATGTTTACCACGTGCCCTAAAGCGGCTACATGGTCATTTGCCGTACGTAACGGGTATTGCGCAGCCAGTTCATAATGCTTTTCGGCAGCATCAAAGTCCTGCTTTTGCAGGCATACGCCGCCCAGTATAAACTCGTAAAAACCACGGCGTTTTTTGCTTAACCAAGCAGGATTAGGGATTTGATTCAACAAAGTTTCTGTTTTTTCATAATCTTTATGGTGAAATGCTTTTGCGGCTAATATAATAGTACCTTCCTTAAAATACCCCCATATCAATAAACCAATAAACATAACTGTTACTGCCGCAATTTGATATACATGCATATTAATACATACTACAAACGCGATAATAAAAGCACCGATAACTAATACTCTTGCCCGGTTAGTGAACATGAATTATTAATGCTGATCTGTAAATTTATAACCCACACCGCGTATAGAATGGAAATAAACCGGGTTTTTAGGATCGGGTTCAAAATATTTACGGAACGTAAGAATAAAATTATCTATAGTACGGGTTGATGGATACACATCATAGTTCCATACCGTTTCTAATATCTGCTCGCGCGATACGGCGTCATTTCTGCGCTCTATCAGCAACTTTAACAGCATGGTTTCTTTTTTAGTAAGCGGAGTAATAGAACCATCGCCATTTACCAGTTCAAACGAATTGAAGTGAATAGTTTTATCACCAATCTTATAGCTGTTAAATTCTTTCAGGTCATCGCCTTTTAAGCCGCGCTTAACCAGGTTATTCACCCTTAAAATCAACTCTTCCAGGTTAAAAGGTTTAGTTAAGTAATCATCGGCGCCTTTTTTCAATCCGTTTATCTTATCCTCATTGGTATTTTTAGCAGTAAGGAACATGATCGGCACTTCAGAGTTTTCCAGCCTGATAGTTTCAGCAACTACAAAACCATCTATCTCTGGCATCATTACATCTAATATCACCAGATTAAAGCGCTCTTCTTTAAATATTTGCAACGCTTTTTTGCCATTAGTAGCGGTTGATACTTTGTAACCTTCCAATTCAAGGTTAAGCTTGATGGCTTCTAAAAGATGATCTTCATCTTCGGCTAATAAAATTCTTTTCTTATTTGGCATATAACTGTAATTAACTTAGTCCAAAAACAACCTCAAATATACTTCCGGCAGGGCGATTGTCTTTAACCCTGATGCTGGCCTGATGTTTATTTAATACCTCTTTTACGATAAACAGACCTAAACCTGTACCTTTTGTATTGCGTGTATCTTCGCTTCCTACCCGGTAAAACCTGTCGAAAATACGGCTTTTTTCCTCGTCGGATATCCCAATGCCATGATCAGCCACCTGAAAATATACTTTATCTTCCTTTGAAAACAGTTTTACGCCCACCACTTCACAAGGTTTTGAGTATTTAACAGCGTTCTCTATCAAGTTAGTAACTACAGATGTAAGCGCGAATTTATCGCCTATAATCTCAATTTTCGGCTCAATTTCGGCATTAATAATTTGCTGATTACAATCGCACTTGGTTATTTGTAAACGGTTAACTATACTATCTACCAAAACTGATAAATTAAAGCTTGCTTTTGGGTAGGTGTAAGATTGATTGTCAATTTTTGAGGCCAGCAGCATGTTTTCTACCATATCATCCAGGCGCTCAATATCCAGTAATGATTTATCAATAAAATCTATGATCTGATCTTTATTCAAAGATCTTTTTTGAATGGTTTGCAGCAATAATTTGATAGATGCCAGCGGTGATTTTAGCTCGTGCGTAACAGATAATAAAAAGTTTTTCTTCTGCTCCTGTAACTTTCTTTCGCGGTTAACTGATTTATGCAGGCTTAACGCACCTGCGGTAAATACCACTACAAAGGTTAACCCCTCGCCCATGATCATTCCTGTTTTAGCAGGCTGTAATTTAACCAGCATGTATCCCCACCAAACCAATTCTGCAACGGCATAAATGATTAGTGCGTAAAAAATTACCATTGGTCTTTTCATAATTCAGTTACCTGTTTATTTTTTAAATACAATATCAAGACTATCAAATATAGCTCTTTTTGCCTTTTCCAAATCAGTTTTAGTATGAGCCGATGATACAAACCCAACTTCATAGCCCGACGGGCCTAAATAAATCCCCCGGTTTATTAATTCGCGGTGCAATACTTTAAATTTTTCCATGCTGGCCGGGTCAATATCTTCGGCTTTAGTGATAGCTTCCTGGTCGGTAAAAGCAAACCAGAAAATAGATCCAATACCAAACACTTTAAATTTATAGTTTCGCGCATCTGCAAATCGCTGGATAGAAGTTGCAAACTCTTCTGTTTTATTATTCAGATCGCGGTAAAAGCCAGTGCGTAATAACTCGCTTAGCTGCGCAATACCTGCTGCCATAGCTACCGGGTTGCCAGACAAAGTACCCGCTTGGTAAACCGAGCCATCAGGAGATATATGCCCCATGATAGCTGCCGATGCCCCATAGGCCCCAACGGGTAAACCACCACCAATAATTTTACCATAAGTAACAATATCCGGTGTGATACCATAATATCCTGCCGCCCCTTCAAATCCAACACGGAATCCGGAGATCACCTCATCAAATATCAACAAGGTGCTGTTTACAGTACATATTTCTCTTAAATATTGCAGAAACTCTTTTGATTGTAATAACAGGCCATTATTTGCCGGGATTGGTTCAATAATTACAGCGGCAATTTGGTCTTTAAATTCTTCAAACGCTTTTTGCAAAGCTTCTTTGTCATTTAAAGAAACAACAATGGTTTCAGCCGCAAATGATTTAGGTACGCCTGCTGATGAAGTTTCGCCAAAAGTAACCAGGCCCGAGCCGGCTTTTACCAGTAAAGAATCTGAATGGCCATGATAGCAGCCTTCAAATTTTAATATTTTATCGCGTTTTGTATAGCCGCGGGCCAACCGGATGGCCGACATAACCGCCTCGGTACCCGAACTTACAAAACGCAGTTTTTCAATAAACTTGTTATTCTTGATAATGAGCTCGGCCAACTCGTTTTCTAAAGCGGTTGGCGCCCCGAACGACATACCGTTCTGCATCACCTCCATTACCTTTTCGCGAACTTTTGCATTATTATGCCCTAAGATAAGCGGCCCCCAGGAACAGCAAAAATCAATAAACTGGTTATCGTCTGCATCCCAAATATGGCAGCCATCACCTTTCTGTATAAATAACGGCGTACCATAAACCGACTTAAACGCCCTTACCGGCGAGTTTACCCCACCCGGAAAAAACGTTTTAGCCTTGGCATATAATTCGGCAGATTTTTCCCTGCTGATGTCAGGCTTGCCCGTAGTATTTACCGGTACATCATCATCTCCCGAAAACATTTTTTTTATTGATTCTAACATCTATCCCCCTCTAAATCTCCCCCGGTAGGGGAAATTTTTTTATTTTGTTTCTTTCTTAAGCCCTCCCTACCGGGGAGGGTTGGGTGGGCTTACAGCCACCCGTTCGCTAACACTTCTTTAGCATGATAGGTTAATATAGCGCTTGCTCCCGCCCGCCTGATGCTCATTAATATTTCGGTAATGGCACGCTGATCATTCAGCCAACCTTTTTGTATGGCTGCTTTTACCATGGCATATTCCCCGCTTACATTGTAGGCTGCAACGGGCAGCTCTGTATTATCTTTTATCAGTTTAATAACATCCAAATAAGCCAATGCCGGTTTTACCATTAAAAAGTCGGCGCCTTCTGCTTCGTCCAGTTCAGCTTCAATTATGGCTTCCCGCTGGTTAGCAGGGTTCATCTGATACGTTTTTTTATCGCCAAATTTGGGTGCCGAATTTAAAGCATCCCTAAAAGGGCCATAAAACGCGCTGGCATATTTAGCAGAATAGGACATGATAGATACGGTTGAAAAACCATTGCTATCCAACACCTCCCTTATATGGGCCACACGCCCATCCATCATATCTGACGGTGCAATAATATCTGCGCCGCTTTGGGCATGAGCCAAGG
>DASWOZ010000198.1:0-4269 GCA_036398535.1 Mucilaginibacter sp.
TTGCTAAATATTTCGCGGGCCGCTTTTGCGGCTTTCACCATATTTTCAAGTGCCGCCTGTGTTTCCGGCCATTTCCGGGTTTTTAAGCCGCAGTCGGGGTTAACCCAAATATTCCCGACAGGCAATAAAACGGCCGCCCTCTCTAAAAGGCTAACCATCTCTTCGGTAGTCGGGATCCGTGGAGAGTGAATATCATAAACACCAGGGCCAATCTCCGCAGGATATTTAAATTGCGAGAATGCAGCCAGCAGTTCCATTTGTGAGCGTGAGGTTTCAATCGTGATCACATCCGCATCCATTTGGGCAATGTGTTCAATAATATCATTAAACTCGCTATAGCACATATGGGTATGTATCTGTGTTTCATCGCGCACGCCGCTTGCCGAGATCCGGAAAGCTTTTACCGCCCAATCCAAATATCCCGCCCAATCCGCTTTGCGCAAAGGCAACCCTTCGCGTATGGCAGGCTCATCAATTTGTATCACTTTAATTCCGGCGGCCTCCAGCGCTACTACTTCATCCCGTATGGCCAAAGCTATCTGGTAGGTGGTTGCCGACCGCGGTTGGTCATCACGTACAAACGACCATTGCAAAATAGTTACCGGGCCGGTAAGCATACCCTTCATTAATTTATCGGTATTTGCCTGGGCAAAGCTGCTCCAGCGTACGGTCATATCCTTCGGCCTGCTTACATCGCCATAAATAACCGGGGGCTTTACACAACGACTGCCATAACTTTGCACCCAGCCATTTTTGGTAAACAAAAAACCGTCTAACAATTCGCCAAAATATTCAACCATATCATTGCGCTCAAACTCGCCATGCACCAAAACATCCAGCCCTATATTTTCCTGCCAGCGAATGGCATCAATCGTAGCCTTCTCAATTTCGACATCATATTGTACTGTAGTAAGTTCGCCTTTTTTCAGCCTCGACCTTAATAATCGAATGTCATCCGTTTGCGGGAAAGACCCGATAGTGGTAGTAGGAAACAAAGGCAGCTTAAATTTTTGCTGTTGTATTTTTTGCCTTTCTTTAAATTCGCTATTACGGTTAGCGTTGTCATCTGTAATAGCCTCTACTCTTTTTTTGATTTCCTGCTTATGAATTAATTTAGACAGGTTACGGCTGGAGATAGCTTTCAAATTATTTTGCAGCAGGTCATTATTCCCTTCTATAATTTCATTTAGCTCGTTTACCTCATTTAACTTTTGTTTGGCAAAGGCCATCCAGTTTTTTATTTCAGGATCTATGGCGGTTTCCAGATCCAAATCAAATGGCGTATGTAATAACGAACAGCTTGGCGCTATCATCACCCGTTCTTTTCCAATTACAGCAATAGCTTTTTTGATGTGATCTAACGACCGGATATAATCATTTTTCCAGATGTTGCGGCCATCAATAACACCAAGCGACAAGCTAAGTTTTTCCGGCATCTGTGTTAACACCGCATCCAATTGCTTAGGTGCCCTTACCAAATCAACATGTAACACGGCAACCGGTAAATTAACTGCCAGCGATGTATTTTCATGCAGACTTTCAAAATAAGTAGTCAGCAATACTTTTAGTTCAGGGCATTGCTTGTTGATCTCGCCATAAGCGTAGATAAACGCGTCTTTTTCTTTTTGAGTCAGATCGAGTGCTAAAAAAGGCTCATCTAATTGTACCCAAATGGCGCCCTGGCTTTTTAATCGTTTTAATATTTCGATATAAACCGGCAATACTTTTTTGATCAGATCTATTTTATCAAACCCTTCTTCTTTTTCCTTACCTAACAACAGGTAAGATACAGGCCCTATCAACACCGGTTTAGGAATGCTGCCCGTAACATGCCTGGCTAAACTAAACTCTTCAAATACTTTATCAGAAAAGAGCTTAAATTGTTGGTTAGCTGTAAATTCCGGTACAATGTAATGGTAGTTGGTATCAAACCATTTGGTCATTTCCATGGCGGTAATATCCAGATCATCTTTTTGATAACCGCGTGCCATCGCAAAATACAGATCGATCTCCGAATTGTCTTTGTTTTGGGTTAGCACCGGGTTGTAACGCTGCGGAATAACACCCAGCATCAGCGAGGTATCCAGCACCAGGTCATAAAAGCTAAAGTCATTACAAGGGATCAGATCAATACCGGCATCCTGCTGTAATTTCCAGTTTTGTTCACGGATCTGACGGGCAGCTGAAAGTAATTCGGTCCTGCTGATTTTACCGGCCCAGTATTGTTCACTGGCCTTTTTGAGTTCACGATGGGCACCTACACGAGGATACCCGAGATTGTTTTTGAGCATACGCATAAAACTTTTTGGTTAAACATTAATTTGACTTAATGCTCCTTACGGTTTTCGGTATGCTTTCGTGGAAATAGGTAATAAAAGATAAAGCCAATACACAGGCCCATTAACGCGGCCTGCCATAAAATGCTTTATTCTCTGACTACTGCTTCATTACGCGAAAGCATTGTCTTAAACAGTTGGCAAGTATCCTGGCTTGTAACGTTGTTGCCGTCCTTCTCATCCGCCTGTGGGGACAATGGACATGTTTAAAGGCAACAACCTTTTGTGTTACTTACAGTTGCGCGACAGCCCGTGATTTACACACGGTTCCTTTTTCATTCCGGCCTAAACCGGAAACCTCACTGTTGAAATAAAGTAAAGAACTTAAAGCAAAGATATATAATAAGTCGGTAAGTTATACGCTACCATGAATCGTATCCATGGAAAATCGTTTTAAAAAATAAACAAGCTACCCCTACACTCTTTATGCGCAGCAAAGAAATTTAAAGGCAGCTTCCCCGGCACCGTATTCACCCCTTTTCGGTCTTTCGCCCAAAATCCTTATCTTCACCGCCCGAAATCGTGCTTTAAAAATTATGAAATTATTAGAAGGAAAAACCGCGCTAATCACTGGTGCATCAAAAGGTATAGGTAGAAAGATTGCCGAAAAATTTGCCGAACACGGCGCTAATGTTGCCTTTACCTATTTGTCATCTGTTGAAAAAGGACAAGCCTTAGAGCAGGAGTTGCAAAGCTTTGGTACCAAAATAAAGGGCTACCGCTCTGATGCATCAAAGTTTGACGAGGCGGAAAAACTGATCAATGATATCGTAACCGATTTTGGAACCCTGCATATTGTAGTTAACAACGCGGGCATAACCAAAGATGGTTTGCTGATGCGTATGTCTGAAGAGCAATGGGATGATGTTTTAGAAGTTAACTTAAAGTCCGTTTTTAATATAACTAAAGCGGCATCAAAAATTATGATGAAAAACCGTAACGGGGTTTTTATTAATATGAGTTCGGTAGTGGGCGTGCAGGGTAATGCGGGCCAGGCTAATTATGCCGCCTCCAAAGCGGGGATTATTGGGTTCTCCAAATCAATAGCTAAAGAATTAGGGTCACGTAATATACGTACCAATGTAGTCGCCCCTGGCTTTATCCGCACCGAAATGACCGAAGTATTGGACCCTAAAGTAGTGGAAGGCTGGGCACAGGCTATCCCGCTTAAACGTGCCGGCGAAACGGAGGATGTAGCCAACGCCTGTGTATTTTTGGCATCTGATATGGCAACTTACATCACCGGGCAGGTAATTCCGGTTGATGGCGGAATGTTGTAACCACTCCTAAATCCTCCCCGGTAGGGAACCTTTAGATTAATCTAAAGACAAGATGCTTTTTACATAGCGGGGACTAAATTGTGTAGCACAAGCATTTTACAGTAATACATTTATCCTTTACCAAAAAAAACAGCATATTTGATTTACAGATATGCTGTTTTTATTTTCAATTACCTGGGGAAACGTTTCGGGATGGTGGACACCCGCCTGCCTGGCACTGGGCTTGTTATACGCCTGGCTCATGTATCGCGAGCCGGTAAACCTGCCCAATAATTTCCGGTATATTCTTTCTGCTATACGTGCCTTTGCTGTATTTATAATTGCTATGCTGTTGGTTTCGCCGCTGGTTAAATCAGTAAGCTATAAGCCCGAAAAACCTTTGATTTTAATTGCCCAGGATAATTCAGAATCAATAAAACTATTTCCTTCACATTCTGCATCAAATACAGGCGAAGCTGATCTTGCTAAACTTAAAACTTTATTAGGCGATGGTTATGATGTGCGTGAGTTTCATTTTAGCCATGATTTAGCGGATGGTTTGACTGATAAATATAATGGCAAGCAAACCGATATATCAAATGCCCTGCACCAGTTAAATGACCGTTTTGTTAATCAAAATATTGGTGCGCTGGTATTACCTACTGATGGCTCTT
>DASWOZ010000199.1:0-3984 GCA_036398535.1 Mucilaginibacter sp.
TGCTGTAATTGTTCCCAATCAGCCGGGCACTGGCAGGGATGCAAATAAAGTGCAGGAAATGTTTTATGCTGCAATAAGTAAAAAAACAATTGAAGAAAATAAGGATGCCTCAGATCTGTTTAATAGAATATTAGTGATTGATCCTTCAAACGATGCATCCATGTATGAGCTGGCCAAGCTGGATAAATTGCAAAATAACTATGCAGGCGCAAAAACGCTGCTTGAAAAAGCGGTGACTATTAAGCCTGATAATGAATGGTATTGGCTGGCACTGGCAGATGTTTATGAACGGACCAGCGATTTGGCTAAACTGTCGGGCATATTTGCCCAGCTAAAACGAATTAACCCAGAAAAGACGGATTATTATTTTGATAGCGCTAATGCTAATTTCTTGCAGGGGAAATATGATGAGGCTTTAAAGGATTATGACCAGATAGAGAGAATAAAGGGCCCAAGTGATGAGTTGGTTATTGATCGTCAAAAAATATATTTAAAGCAAGGCAAAGTTGATCAGGCCGCCGCCGGGTTGGAAGAAAGAATAGCCGCCGACCCAAGCCAGCTGCGGTATTACTTGCTGCTTGCAGAGATCTATAATTCAAATGGATCAAACGATAAAGCGATGAACGCTTTAGAACGGGCAAAAAAAATAGCACCTAATAACGGACAGATACATTTAGCGCTTGCAGATATTTACCGGGATAAAAAAAATAATGATGCCTGCTTTAATGAGCTAAAGCTGGCATTTGCCCTGCCCGATGTGGATGTAGACCAAAAAGTAAGGATCATAACCGGATACTTCCCTAAATTTCCTGATCCAAATGCTAAAGCTAGCGCGCTGGAGCTTAGTAAAATATTAGCAGCTACCTCGTCTACAGATTCAAGAGCAAATGCGTTGTATGCGGATATGTTGTTCCAAAACGAAAAATTCGCTGAGGCTAAGGCGGCTTATAGTAAATCGGTTGAGCAAAATAACCAGATCTATGATGTGCGTGAGCAATTGGTACGGGTTGAACTAAGCATGAATGATTTTGACAGCGTAGTGAAAGACGGAGAAGATGCTTTATCGTTTTTTCCTAACCAGGCATGGATGAACTATTTTGTAGGCATTGCCTGGCTGCAAAAAAAAGATTATAACAAAGCGCTGGGTTATATTAAAACAGCAGCCTCGCTTGAATCTGCCGACAGGCAGTTAATGTCAATGGTATACTCCGCGTTGGGTGATGATTACCACGAGCTGAAAAATGTTAAAGGTTCTGACGAGGCGTACGATAAAGCGTTAAGTTATAACCCCGACAATGTATACACGCTAAATAATTACGCGTATTATTTAGCTGTAAGAGGAGAGCAGTTAGATAAAGCCGCGCAAATGGCCAGGCGTGCTAATGACCTGCAGGCACACACCGCCTCATTTGAGGATACTTACGCCTGGATTTTGTTTAAACAAAAAAATTATGCCGAGGCTAAGATCTGGATGCAAAAAGCGTTGGCAGATACTAAGGATAAAAGCGCGGTACAAACCGAACATTACGGGGATATTGTGTTTTTTTTAGGAGATGTTGACGGCGCCGTAAGCAACTGGAAAAAGGCTAAAGAATACGGGGGAACATCACCGGTATTAGATCGTAAAATAAATGAAAAAAAATATATTGAATAAGCTGGCTATTATCAGTTGTTTACTGGTAATGGTTGGTTGTGCGGCAAAAAAGCAATTAGTTAAGCCAAATGTTACACCGGCTGCAACGGTTAAGCCCGTTAGTAAAATGGATGCCATAGCGGCGCATCAGCTAAATTTCGCTACGCTATCGGCTAAAGCAAGCACTAAGCTGAATATTGATGGGAACAGTAATGATGTTACCCTGAATATCCGCATTAACCATGATAGGCAAATTTGGGTTTCCATTACCGCTATATTGGGTATTGAGGTTGCCCGGGCAATGATCACTCCTGATAGCTTATTGGTAATTAATAAGTTGCAGGGTGTATACATTAAAAAGCCCTTTAGCTACATTTATAAATATACCAACAAGCAGATAAATTATAAGACGCTCGAATCTATTTTGGTAGGTAATGTGATGCCAGAAATACTAAAGGATAATAGTGCCAGTTTCCCGGTGGATAACCAGGTATCAGGCAATTTGCAGGATCTGTTTTATAAATTAATGTTGAACCCGGATTTAAAAGTTACCCAGCTTAATTTAGATAATCAAAACCAAGGGCAATCATTACAGGTAAATACTAATGGATTTACGGCGGTAGACAACCGGATAGTGCCATCACAAATAGATATCCAGTCGGCCAGTCAAAATAAAAAAATACAGGTTAATTTGCATTATACAAAAGTTGATCTTGACCAGCAATTACAATATCCGTTTAGTATTCCGGAAAGATATACACCTGCCGATGAAAATTAATACTTTTGGACAAATGAAATATTTAAAAATAGTATTCTTGTTTGTCTGTGTTTTTATGGCAGTTAATGCACGCGCGCAAAGCAGTGCCGAGTTAAAGCGCCAGCGCGATAAGTTAAATGAACAGTTAGAGCAACTTAACCACGAGTATCAGGAAACACTGAATAACAAAAAGACTACCCTAAAACAACTGAATATTTTAAAGGCCCAGATCAATCTTCGCGAAGAAAAAATAAATAATATTAATTCGCAGGTGCGAAATTTAGATAATCAAATTTCTCAAAGTAATAATACCGTACATAGTTTACAAAACCAGTTAGCCCAGTTAAAAAAAGAATATGCAGGCATGGTGCTTTTTGCTTACCGCAACCAAAGCGCTTATAATAAGCTGATGTTTATATTTGCATCGAAAGACTTTAACCAGGCTTACAAACGTTTAAAATATTTGCAACAATTTGGCGCCTATCGTGAACGCCAGGCTGATTATATACAAGGAACAGAAAAAGACCTGAATAATAAAATTGTTGAACTGGATAAAGATAAACAGGAAAAGCATACCTTACTGGTAGATCAGGAAAAGGAAAAAGCGACACTGGGTAAGGAAAAGAATGACCAGCTACAAACTGTTGCCGATTTATCCAAACATGCCGGGCAAATCAAACAGCAGTTACAGGATGTTCAGCAACGGATTGTTAAAAATAACCGCGAAATAAACGCGGCGATAAAACGTGAGATTGAAGAAGCAAGGCGCAAGGCTGAGGAGGAAGAAAGAATAGCCGCCAGAAATGAGGCGGCAAAAGCTAAAGCAGCAAACCGCGATGTTCCTGTTGCTAAACCCGTGGTTAAGAAAACCACCAGCGAAGTACTAAATGCAACACCCGAGGCGGCTAAACTGTCTAACGATTTTTTAGGAAACAAGGGCCGGTTGCCGTGGCCGGTTGCTAACGGAAATATTACACATGGTTTTGGTGCTTATTTTACCGAAGGAATTAAAATGGATAACACGGGTTTAGATATTCGCACAAACAGCGGTGCCGCTGTAAGGGCTGTATTTGAGGGAGAGGTAACTAATGTTAAAGATTTAAGTGGTACTTATTTGGTAATTATCAGGCATGGCGAGTATTTTACAGTATACTCTAACTTAAGATCTGCGAATGTAGCAAAGGGACAAAAGGTATCTACTAAACAAAACATTGGCTCGGCAGCTACAGATGCATCAACAGGAGATACAGAAGTGCACTTTGATCTTTATAAAGGCAGTTCGCCTGTTAATCCTCAAGTGTGGCTGGCCGATAAATAGATTAAACTTTGTAATATATAAAATGTCTATATTTGTAACCTTAATATAAAAAATAAAGTATATGTTTAGCTCGGCACTTTTGTTTTTAGATATAGGCGGACCGGAATTAATGCTGATTCTGTTTGTTGCTTTATTGTTGTTTGGGGGCGATAAGCTTCCCGATCTGGCACGTGGCCTGGGTAAAGGCATACGTGATTTTAAAGACGCGTCTGAAGGAGTTAAGCGCGAAATAGCCAATCAAATTGATAGCTATGAAAATAAAAAGACAGAAGCGTC